>NZ_JANGBE010000100.1:0-359 GCF_024462255.1 Flavonifractor sp. DFI.6.63
TCCTCGACCGTGTTCTGCACCACTGTACCGTCGTCAATATCAAGGGCGAGAGCTACCGGCTGAAAGAACGTAAAGAATATATGAAGCAGAAGCAGCACATTGTCAATACCCTCTTTGAGCAGGGACAGGCCTAATTTTTCTACATTCCCTCACCACTGTTTTCCTGCATTTTTTATCCGGCGAAAAACTACAATATTAAATCGGCGTTGACAGTCCTTTTGGACGTGGAAGAATCCCGGCTTCCAGCTTGCGTTCTTTTCTCCGCTCCCGCTCAAGCAGCCTTTTCCCCACCCGCTTATTCTGGGAGCCATAGTATTCTGCAACTTCCCGCTGCGTTTTTCCCTCTGCCGGCATAGCCT
>NZ_JANGBE010000101.1:0-353 GCF_024462255.1 Flavonifractor sp. DFI.6.63
CGTACTCCAGCCAGGTCTCCGGCTCCATCCCCTGCTGGTAGGCCTCGCGCACCTTGTCCCCGTTGACCAGAGCGCCGCCGTATTCCTCGTAGAGCAGCAGGTACTCCGCCTCGGACAGGCCAAGCTCTTTCTTAGCGGCCTGTGCCAGCGCCACATACGCCTCACTCTCGTGCTTCCCGTCCGTGACCTCCTCCGCCGCCACATGCCCAGCGTAGGCGTAGGCCAGTTTGAGCGCCTCGGCCTTCTGCTCATCGGTCATGCTCCGGTATTCGTCGCTGTTTATCATGTCCATGGCCAGCTCGTATGAGGTCTGCCCCTTCACGGTGGCGTAGGAAACGTATTCCTCGGCGTTC
>NZ_JANGBE010000102.1:0-348 GCF_024462255.1 Flavonifractor sp. DFI.6.63
TCGCCATCCTCTCCGGTCTGTTCGGCAAGTTCGGCGTCCCCACCGGCTGCACCATCGTGGGCGTGGTCGTCGTCATCTTCGGCCTGGCCTCCCTCGTCTGGGTGAAGGACTATCCCCACGACGTGGGGGCGTATCCCGACAACATCCGGGACGAGGGCGTGGATCTCAAGGCTCAGGCGGAAGCCGTCCGCAGCCACAAGAGTGCTTTCACGGTATCCAAGCTGCTCCGGGACAAGGACATGTGGTGCATGGCCCTGGGCTTCGGCCTGCTGTGGATGGTCACCGTCGGCATCGTCAGCCAGTTCGTGCCCCGCATGATCAGCGTGGGCAATTCCCAGCCCACCGCCC
>NZ_JANGBE010000103.1:0-346 GCF_024462255.1 Flavonifractor sp. DFI.6.63
TCTTAAAGTCTTTAAAATATAGGAGCTCAGAATCCAAATTCCTATCACTCGGAAGTTTAATCAAGTCTTGGGCCAAGGACCTTGACCTATCAGTAAGATATATATAGGCAAGTTTTTCATTTTTATATCTAGCCCTAGACAATATATCTCTTGTCCTATCTCCCAAGTCTCTGGTCCTATTCATCAAGTCCATAGTCCTATCCATGGGCCTATCCATCAAATCTCTAGTCCTATTCGTCAATTTGATCACTTGCCTTCCTGTATTCATGGCTGAAATATTTTGAATAGAGCATAGAATAGTTGTATTTATCTCCCAAGAAATCCCCTACCAAAATAAGGGCGGTCT
>NZ_JANGBE010000104.1:0-345 GCF_024462255.1 Flavonifractor sp. DFI.6.63
CAGCTCTTCTAAGCTTTTCTATTGTTTCCTTGTTCTTGTCTTCTTCAAAGAACTTCTCAACACTGTCTGACATTATAGTACCAAACTCGTCTATCT
The DNA here is from genome assembly GCF_024462255.1 of Flavonifractor sp. DFI.6.63. Lineage (NCBI taxonomy): Bacteria > Bacillati > Bacillota > Clostridia > Eubacteriales > Oscillospiraceae > Flavonifractor > Flavonifractor sp. DFI.6.63. The sequence goes on from NZ_JANGBE010000104.1 coordinate 97, forward strand.
TAATCAAGTCCTCTGATGACGCTGCCATTATCTCGTCAAGGTTATTATAGGCCTTGGCAAGTAATTTTGCTCCCTTTAGTCCAACAAACTTGATACCTAGACCGTTTATCAGCCTCCAAAGTTCGTTTGTCTTTGATTTTTCAATTGATGCCATAAGGTTTGCTACCGACTTCTTACCCATTCTTTCAAGCTGTTCCAAATCGTTTGGATCCAGATAGTATAGGTCTGCTATATCCTTGATCAATTCCT
>NZ_JANGBE010000105.1:0-342 GCF_024462255.1 Flavonifractor sp. DFI.6.63
TATTTAACATCTTTGTCAAGCTAACAACTTCTTCGTTCATAGCCCCTATTACACCTATTTTGTTTATATTAGTCATATTCTCTCCTTATACACCATAAATCCACTTTAATCTCATATATATTATTACATAAATACTCTTGCATGTCCATAATTGAAGAAAATACTGATACGAAATAATTTCCATAATTTCATAAAAAAAGACCCACAAGACAGGTCTATAAAGACAATCTTGTAGGTCGATTGGTATACTATACGATTATCAAAGGATTATTATGCCTGAGCAATCCATAATCCATGTAGGTTACAGTATTCATATGCTGCTATAGCTTTGTCATCATCAGC
>NZ_JANGBE010000106.1:0-336 GCF_024462255.1 Flavonifractor sp. DFI.6.63
GCTTCTGATTCTCCGCATCCTTGGGATTCTCCTTGTAGGTAACCTCGACGCTCTGTGGGGTACGCTTGGGTACGACGCCGCTCTGCCCGGCGCGCAGCAGCCGCTGGATCTCCTTGTCCGCTTCTGTCTCGTTTTCCCTCGACGTGTAGGCCGGATTGAGGAAGTTGTTGAATGACCGCTCTGCCGGGTTCCCTGTGCTCTTCTGCCGCCCCCAGGCATCGACATACGGAATCTGCTGAAACTCGCCCGGCAGCTTGTTCATGACCCTTCCGAGCGTATACTGCATATCGTTTGGCATCCAGGAGGCCCGATCGACGAAGGTCGTGTCCCGCCTGT
>NZ_JANGBE010000107.1:0-336 GCF_024462255.1 Flavonifractor sp. DFI.6.63
CGTAATAATCTCTTCTAGGTGGTGGAGTCTCACTTACTGGACGCCTCTTAAGCTCAGGCTCTACTCCTCTTCTGTGAGTCTGATTATCCCTTGAAGAACCATACTTATTTCTCAATGCCTCTTTTCTTTCATCCACTGTCATATGTCCTCCTAAAGTTAATATTTTACTGCTCACTTATTTAATATTGAGCAATTTTTAAAATTTGTTATCTTAATAATAGTATAACAGGAAAACATTAACCATACAATTACTTATATCATAAATCCTATTTATTTCTTTCTATTTAATCTGGTTCTTTGTCATGTGATTTATCTGCCTTAAGCTTAGACTTTTTT
>NZ_JANGBE010000108.1:0-335 GCF_024462255.1 Flavonifractor sp. DFI.6.63
TTCAGCGATTGCCCTAAAATAAATAATTATATCAAATTAAGCTTTTATTAGTATTGCTTTGTAAATTGGTACAAAGTTTTCATTCATACAAAAATGCCCACAACTAAAAGTTGTAGGCACCTTATATAAAGCCTTTTTACTTATTTAAATATTTTTCTCTTAGATACTTGTCCATAGCCGCAGCCGCTGTCCTACCTGCACCCATTGCAGATATAACTGTTGCAGCTCCTGTAACAGTATCTCCACCAGCATATATACCTTCTAATGAAGTAAGTCCTTCTTCATCTGCTACTATACACATTTTCTTGTTTGTTTCAAGACCTGGTGTAGTAGAT
>NZ_JANGBE010000109.1:0-328 GCF_024462255.1 Flavonifractor sp. DFI.6.63
ATGACCGCCGCCGTTACGGCAGCGGCCTCCGTCCCCTTCTCGTTGACCTGGATGCGGGTCTTCTGCATCACGCTGCCGATATAGGGAGCGCAGCGCCACGATGGCGCCGATGACCTGCTGGCTGAGCTGGGCGGTATCCCCCCCGGCGGCGGATTGGGCCAGGACGTACTGGAGCTGTTCCCGCTCCAGCGTCAGGGCCTGGATCTGCTGCTTGCGGGCCAGGCCCGCCTCGCTCTGATAGACCAGGGCCACCGTCTCGCCCCTGGCGACCTTTTCCCCCTCCTCCGGCAGGAGGTCCACGATGCCGCCGGTCCCGGCGAGCACCGTC
>NZ_JANGBE010000011.1:0-100659 GCF_024462255.1 Flavonifractor sp. DFI.6.63
GTTCCATGAAACTGAAGGAGGCTGCCAGGAAGGTAGAGGATGGCATTGAGGAGACTCTTACCTACTGCGATTTTCCCAGCGAACACTGGACTCGCATCCGCACCAACAATGTCATTGAGAGGCTGAACCGGGAGATCCGCCGCCGCACCCGTGTGGTGGGTAGTTTCCCGCACGGTAACTCTGCTCTGATGCTGGTCTGTGCCCGGTTGCGCCATGTGGCCGGCACCCAGTGGGGCAACAAAAAGTACATGAATATGAAGCACCTGGAGGCTGCCGTTGAGGACGCCTCCATTGCTGGCTGACTTCATTCATTCCAGAGCCTGCAAACCAATTTGCGCAAAATCCTTGACACTACCCGTGGATCATGCTCCAGTCCTGGCGTCTGCCAGTCTACTTTTTCGTAATGTTTATCATCGCCAGATACAGCATTTTCAGGAGGCCGTCGTCTGTCGGAAAAACAGACTTGGCTTTGGTCACTTTGCGAAGCTGCCGGTTAAAGCCCTCAATGGCATTGGCGGTATAAATCAGTCTCCGAACTTCCTGCGGAGACTTGAAATAGATGCCCAGATCGGGCCAGTTATCCGACCAGAATATTGAAATTTCAGGGTGTTTCTTGTCCCACCGCTGGGCAAACGCCCCCAGAGCTTTCGGCGCAGAGGTCCCCTCCTCAGCGGCATACAGGGCTTTCAGGTCTGCCATCAGGGCCTTCAGATCCTTGCGGGAAACGTATCTGGCAGGGTTTCGGATACAGGCCTGGATCTCCGTTTGGGGGAAAACCGCCTCGATGGCAGCAGAAAATCCAGTCAGAGTGTCCGTGCAGGCAATGAAGATATCTTCCAGACCGCGGTTACGCAGACCATTCAGCGCCGGTGCCCAGAACTTGGCGCTTTCATTTTCCCAAACCCACATTCCCAGAACATCTTTCCGCCCGTCAAGATTAGTGACACCTAAAAAAACGAGTACAAAATCTAATAAAGAAAGAATTCAATGCAGTTTACACAAATGCTATAATTAATGTGCTTGAAGAATAGGCGGAATGTCCAAAAGGGTGAGACGGTAATAGTAAAGGAAGGGGTAAAAATGAAAAAGGCATCACGGCTTACAAGACTCATAAGCACTTTCCTATGCGCGGTAATGCTCTTTACATTGCTTCCGATATCAAATGCAATGGCTACCACCAATGGAAACTTGCAAATCGAAGATGTCTACACCGACAAAGCGGCTTATGCCCCCGGAGGCGAGGCAATTATCACAGTTCAACTGAGCAATCCGACCAGCACAAACGCAACTGAAGTTGTTACGCTCAAGACGTATCATCTCGAAAATTGCCTCGCGACAGATTCCCTTCCTGTTTCAGTGAATGCAAACGAAACAACGAATATTACCTATACCTGGAATTGCCCAACAAATGATTACACTGGCTATATTGTTGAGGTTTCCCTCAATAATGGAGAGTTTGATAGCGTGGCAATTGATGTTTCCTCGGATTTTTCTCGTTTTCCCCGGTATGGTTATTCTGTAGATTTTGATGCTGGCGAAACTTTGCAGGAAAGCACGGCTCTTATTGAGGAATTAGTTCGAGACTACCACATTAATGTTGTTCAGTATTATGATTGGATGTGGCGGCACGAAAAGGTTGTCCCATCTGGCGCAGCAGATTCCTGGATCGATATGTTTGGAAATACGATTTCCAAGGATAGCATAACTCAAAGGATTAATGCTGGGCATTTACTAAATCAAAGTGCTATGGCGTATCAAATGGCGTATATGGCACGTGAGGATTATGAAGATTATGCAGTAAAGAAAGAGTGGGGCCTATATAAGAACAAGGACTATAATACCTCATATGACGAAACTGACAACAGCACAATAAACGATATCGATCAGCTGATTTTCCCGTTGGAGGGTGATCCGGCACCGGTTCTGCATGTTTTCAATCCTGAGAATAAGGCGTGGCAGGAGTTTATGCTGAACCAATACGAAGATGCCATAGATCTTCTGGGGTTTGATGGAATCCATATTGACCAAATGGGAAGTTATTGGGGAAATATTGATTACTATGACTATAATGGGAACTATGTCGACCTAGGCAAGACCTTCCCGGGATACGTTGACGCGATCAAAGCCGGGTTGGAAAATAAATATTCAGCAGGTGCCTACGTGACTATGAATATGGTCAATGGTGGAACGCCGGCGAATGACTCGTTTTCCTCCGAATATATTACCAAATATGCTGACACAGATTTTTCATTCAGTGAGATTTGGGAAAACTCCAATACCTATAATGACCTTAAGTCATTCATCGAGTGGTCCAGAGACAACTCTGATGGAAAAGCAATGGTGTTAGCAGCATATATGAACCAATATGACACACTCGGAACCACCATTCAAGCGGAAGATGCTGTTGGCGATGGGGTGTATGTTGCTACCAACCCGGAGGGTGTTACCTATGTGTCTGGGTTCGACCAGATTGGGGATAGTCTGACCTTTTCTGTTTCTGTACCCGAGGCAGGGTATTATTCTCTGGTAATGACCTATTCGAATGGCACTGAAACCAGAAGCACGAAGTCAATCATTGTAGACGATGCACCGTGTATGACGGTGAGCTTTGATCCGACGCGTACTGGTGTGATGCCCGCAGAACCCAGTTGGGGTGTATTCTCTGGAGAAAATGCATTTACTGCCCCTAAAATGCTTTATCTATCCGCAGGTAATCACTCAATTGAAATCCGACAGGATGCGACTTCGACCGGTGGAGATATTCAGCTGGATAAGCTGACGGTCTCCATGTTTAACGATGCATCTGTCCGGCTTACCGATGCCGCCGTTGCAGCGAGTGGAGCCTACCATATTGAAATGGGTACAGGCTTAAGCGCGGCGAACGGAAGCGATAATTACAGCGATGCTGTTATGTTGGGACATCCCTATTACCCCAAGGCATTCAAGACCATGTCCTCCAATCTGCGGGAAGCAATGAAGTCTCATTATGATTTTATCACTGGTTATGAGAACCTTTTGTATGATCCTGATGTCACTCCGGGCGATGGAGGATTACAAAACCTAAGCATTGCTGGTGAATCAATATCTGGAAGCGGCGAGCCTGGGAAGATTTGGTTTATTCCCAAGGATAAGGGTGAGGACTATTCCATAGTACATCTGATTAACCTTACTTCGGAACAAGATACCAACTGGAGAAATGCTACAACTGCACCGACGGCTAAGAACAATCTTTCCGTCAAGTACTATTATACAAATGATCGGACTGTCGCCGGCGTCTATGTTGCATCTCCGGACTATAACGCGTGCCTGAGCGAAAATCTGAGTTATACGCTTGGCTCCGATTCAACGGGTCACTACATAATGTTCACTGTGCCTAAATTGGAGTACTGGGACATGGTTTTCATTAAGTGGGCCGCTCAGGGTTCCACTACTACCATAGAAGCTGAGAACATGATTCTTTCTGGAGTTGGAACAAATACGGATCATGCGGGTTTCTCTGGGACGGGGTTCGTTGATGGGTACGGCGACTTGTACGACAGCGTTACTTTCGATATTGTTACTCCGTCGGACGGTTACTATAGTTTAATATTTAGTTATGCGAATGCGACGGATTCTGAGTGTAGCAGAGAACTCTTCATAGATGGTGAGAGCCGGGGGAAGACTACTTTCCCAAATGGTAGTAGTTGGGATGAATGGCGAACTGTTGAGAAAGGGATATATTTGACCGCTGGGGTGCATAGAGCGGTTGTACTGGTTACAGAGAAGTATAGTGGATTCATTAATTTGGATAAGGTAACTGTGACCGAACTGTTTGAAAGTAGCCGTTCTTTGTATCTGAACAACTGGAACGATACAAGCTATATTTGGAAAGCTGCGGATATCAACCCGGCGCAGGCTCCCCTTTCCGATGGCCCCGGTATTTATGAGATGCGTTATTATGACGGGACCCCGAATGGGGACTATAATGAAAATCAGATCCGCAACTATTCTATGTTCCTAAGGAACAATACCGAGAACAAATCATATACAACTGGTTCAAAATTTGATGCCACAGGGTATTTCGACGCAGAAGGAGTGTTGAACACAACATACACCTCTTATGATGGCGGACTTCTTCCTGTTGAGGTTAAGCGATCTTATTCGGTTGTTCCAAATGAAAATTTTATGATAGTAACTTACGATGTTACGAATTTGACGAGCGAACTTCAGAACTTCTCTATCCTTGATATGCTCCATGTAGAAAACCACTCGACTTCCAATATCACATCCAGCTATCAGTCAAGTACTGACACCATCGTAACCGACATGACAGCTGCGGGACAATATGTTATAGCGCACGGCTGCTTCGGCGTAGCAGATGGATTCCAGGTTGCGAACGACGCGGATTCCAATGCCGCGAGCGCAACCTGTTCTCCGTGGGTTACATTTGATCAAAATGGAACCTTGAAAAATAATACGAGTGTAAATGCAACAGATATTTCAACGGCATATATGAAGTCCGTTTCCTTGGGCGCGCATGAGACACAAACGTTTAGCTTCTATACGGCAATTTGCGGCTCTGCCACTGAAATGCAAACGACCTTGACAAAAATCAGAACAAAGACTGCTGCTGAGTGGACTCAGCTGACAAGAAACGCCTATGATGCGTGGCTTCGTACAGGGAAGCAGACCAGTTTGCCTGACAGCAGACTGAATGACGCTTATAATTCTATTCTGGTCTTGATAAAGCAGTCTACGGTTCCTGGCTCATACGAGGATAGCGCTGGGAATACGGTTCACAAGTTTGCGGCCATGCCTGCAACAACAAACCCTTCTGCATATTCGTATAAAGTGTGGGCGCGTGATTCTGCCGTTACAGCGATGTCGTATGATGCATCTGGGCATTTGGATGAAGCCGAGGCATACTGGCTCTGGCTGGCTGATAGACAAATCAAGTCGGATCAGGGCGACTGGAAGCAACCTGGCGCTTTCTGGACCTGCTACTGGTTGTGGGACAATAGCCCTGTCTCTTTTGTTGAACCTGAGTATGACTCCGTTGGCATGTTCTTGATTGGAGTTTATCGCCACTACGAGGCATTGCCTGCGGCCGCTCGGCAGGCGTTTCTGAACAAAATCTGGCCTGCATACAAAATGTCCTCAGACTTGGTCTGCAACGGGATTCAGTCAAACGGATTTGGGGCTGGAGATTGTAGTATTTGGGAAGAGCAGTTTGAGTATAACGCTTTTACTCAAGCGTTGTATGCCGCAGGCTTAGATGCGGCACAAAAACTGGCAAAAGATTTGGGCCTCCAGGATCTTGCTGACTCCTATAATGGTGCTGCGGGGACAATTCGGAGCGCTATCCAGAGAAGTTCGACTGATGGAGTTGCCGGCTTGTATAATACAACAGATGGGGACAGTAATTGGTGGTATTACAACCGTGCTGTCAATCTTGACGGGACACCGAGAACGACGGTTGATTCCTCCTCGGATGTGCTGTTCACATATGGTGTGTTGGACATGGCGTCGAAGCGAGCATATAACCATTATCGAAAAATAACCGCAACCATCAGCAGAGACGGGACAGGAATCGCGAGATATCAGGGAGATACGTTCTATACAGGAAAGAACAGTTGGGATCCGGGTGGAGCAGAGACGTTGGATGATGAACCCTCTTGGCCGCAAATGACAATGTGGATCGCGATGATGGAGCTGAACAGCGGGTACCATGCATTGCAGGAGAGAGGGTATGATCGGCTTCAATGGTATGTTGACAGGACGGCTCTGGGCTATATGCCGGCGGGTGAATGTGTATCTAATATTACGTTTAAACCCGTGCTTAGCACGATGTGTGAACCGATCACTGGTGCGGCGTACATTATGACGGCCCTTGCCTATGATGAGCAGTTCGATATGCGAATCGTTCCGCAGCAATATAATGCGGGGGCATACCAAGGAATAACGGTAAACGGTGGTTGTACGAATACCTCGGACCCATATGATACGGTTTCTGACTGGGGGCAGTGGACATATGTTCCGTATTACCTGGATGAGATAGGGGATACCGGGAAAGCAACACGTGACATCCACAAAGTTTATCTGTGCAATGATGATAGCAACCTGTACATTAGAATTGATACGGCGGGCAAATCTCTGCCTGTCTATCAAGCTCCGAACGATTTGTTCAGCGTGGCTGTATATTCAGAGGATTTTAAGCATCAAACGATGGCGACAAACAACACGAGCCTGCAACAATCCCTGCTTGGCCGTGATTGTGCCTTTGCATTCATGAGATCCAGCGATTCGGATGTATTTCATAAGTTTACAGCCGCTGGCGGGAATTGGTCACAGAGCGGGGCGATCACAAACGTGATTGCTCCTCAGTGGGAAACCAACTCGGGTCGGATTGAGATGGTTATTCCGCTTTCGGAGCTTTCAAGTACCGGAGTAGCTGGAGCGGACGACTGGGCAAACCTGGTCATTGCAATTGGAGATAATTCTGGTTCTGGCTGGCAGGATTCCGACCTTGTTCATATCCACTATCGCATTACTTCTTCTATGCAGACCTGGCTTTTCGGGAATTCCGAAGTGTAAGCACCCTGGCGGGAGCAGAAAAACCATATATGGAGGTCACATCTGCTCCCGCCCTCTTTTCCCTTATGCCGGTATGGTATGCTGTCGCTTAGATAGACCAATTCAAACATGAAAAAGGAGAGGTAAAAATGAAAAAGAAGATTTCTCTGTTCCTCGCTGCCGCAATGATGCTGACGCTTTTTGCCGGCTGCACTCCCTCCGCAGAAACAACTCCGACACCGACTCCAGGGGCCAATCCGACCCAGCCCGCTGCGCAAAAGGATGTTGATTTAGTCTTTTTCACCGGGAAGGTCGAGACAGTTGACCTGCTTGATGAAATCATTGCCGCCTATAATGCACAAAGCAACGGAATTACTGTGGAACAAGAATATCAAAATGATGCGAGCAACATCATCAAAATCAAGTTTGCCTCTGGTGAAGCCCCTGCTGTCATGACGACCTACGAACAGGAGTATGTCAATCAGGGAAAGTATCTGGACCTGTCTGACTGGAATGAGATTTGGGATCGCTTAATTCCTTCCATGCGGGAAAACTGCACGGATGTGAACAGCGGCAAACAGTATCGAATCTGCACCAACATGACTATGGCCGGATTCTGGTATAACAAGGAAATTTTTGATGAGTTGGGGCTGAAACCCGCTAATACATGGGAAGAATTTGTCGCCAACCTGGAAGCGCTCAAGGCGGCAAAGCCTGATGTGGATCCGTGGTTTATCTTCGGAAATGAGGCATGGCATCTGGGCCATCTGATTGAATTCATCCCTCATGGCTATATTAAGGCCAAGTACGGTGCTACCGAAGCGAAGGTTGCGATGCTGAACAACGACAAGAGTATCCTGAATTTCGGCGATCCGAACGGCGCTATGGCAACCTTTGCCGCAGGGCTCTTGGAACTTCAAGATAAGGGATTGCTGAACGCCGATGTCTTGACTGCTACAAGCGATAACTGTGTGGACGCTTTTGTGTCCGGGAAGGCTGCTATGTTCAGCAATGGTATGTGGTGCCTGTCCGGTATTCTTGAAAAGGATCCTTCTATGGCTGATAAAATCGGCTTTATGCCGTATCCCTCTATGATGGCTGACGGTACGCCGATGGTTTTGGTGGCCGAGGATTCCGGCTATAGCATTAGCGCTGAAACTCCCTATTCGGCAGAGGCAAAAGACTTTTTGGAGTACTTATTCCAAGCGGAAAACCAGAAGAAGTATGCGGAAAGTCTCGGTTCTCCTTCTGCTTTCACTGATGTAGACGCTGACTGGGCTCCCGCCGCTGTCGTCGAAGGCGTCAATAGTGCAATTGAATCTGCGGCGAATATTGGATATACCAATGAAAAACCTGCTGGATTCTCTGGTGATGACGCTGGACGAATGGTTCAGGATCTGTTGGCCGGAAAGTACACGGCAGAGGAATTTGCGATTGCCTATGAAAAGGCTTGGGATGCCGGTTTTACGTCCTAAAATAATGTCTACTGAATCAACCGCCAAGCGGTTTATTCGTGCGGCCACGGCTGCATCATTTCATCAAACGGGCTATGAATAGCCCGTTTGATGAAGTTGAGACATTGTTGCAATGCATATTTCCGCTGGAGCGCCGTATTGCTCCAGCGGAAGGTGCAAGGTTTTCCGGCTCATTTGCCAAAAAAACTTGCACCCGAACAAGGCCAATTGGCCTTGAGAGCCTTGGGATTCAAGGCTTTTGGCTTTGTTCCGTACGCATTAAAATAATCTGCCTTAATTTGCCTCGCGACAACACTTTTTAGTATTTTATAACGGTGGGCTCGGGGTCAAGAGATGATTTTAAGACTCCGAGTCCGCCGTTTGCTTTTGAAGGAGACCAACTATGAAGAAAAAGCGAATCAATTGGGCTCAGTTTCTTTCATTGCCAGCGTTAATTCTTTTCGGTGTGTTTTTTGTCTACCCCTTACTAAAAGGGATAGGCATGAGCATGACAAATTGGGACGGAATGGGAGAGGCAAAATTTGTAGGGCTAAAAAACTTTGTTGACTTTTTCTCAGATGAACGAGCCATGCATGACATCAAAACGACATTGATCTTTGCAATTGGAAGTGCTGTCCTTCTAAATCTTGTTGGTTTGGGATATGCCTTTCTGATGAATAGTAAGTTTCGCGGCAAAAGTATTGCACGAGTTATTATTTATCTCCCTGCAATTATCAGCCCATTGATCATGGGATATATTTGGTACTTTCTTCTTCAACCTGGGCGCGGCTTTTTGTATCATGCGTTTTCACAGTTGGGACTTCCTGATCCGATTGGAAATTGGATGAGCTCATATCCATCCGCTCTGGCCGTTTTAGTGCTTGTGAATGTATGGCAATTTGCAGGTATGACCATGATCATTTATTTGGCTGGCCTTCAATCCATTTCCAGCGATGTGTTAGAGGCCGCTCTCATTGACGGGGCGTCGCCTTGGCAGCGGTTTGCGCATGTGACGCTCCCCCTACTTATGCCTGCGATCCGAATCAATGTAGTAACCAATATCATTGGCTCTCTCTCCGTATTTGATGTCATAATGTCCTTAACAGAAGGGGGCCCGGGATACTCTACAGAAAGTCTAAGCATTTATATCATGCGGATGTGTTATGGCAGCCGGACGGGATATTCTACGGCTGTTGCCATGATTCTGTTTCTAATTATCCTAATTCCGGTATTGATTTCAATGCGGTTGACCCGAGCAAAAGATTGAGGGGGAATCGATGTGAAAGGTATCTCCAAATTTATAAAGTACTTGCTCATTATTGCAATTTGCATTATGTGTTTAATTCCGTTTTATGTTTTGCTGGTGCTTGCTTTGAATTCCCCTGAACGGGTCTTTTATGAGGGCAACATTTTTGTGCCTGATTTCTGTTGGCAGAATTTTATAGATGCATGGAGTAAATCTAAAATCGGGATGGCAATGCTCAATTCAGCTATCATTACTGCTGGCACGCTAGGGTTGACTATCATGACGGGAGGGTTAGCCGGATATGCAATAGCACGCCACAATACGCGCTACAACAAGTTTGTATTTGGACTGTTACTGTCGTGTATGATGATTCCTGGAATAATTAACACGGTTCCGCTCTATACACTCATGCGAAAAATAAATGCAGTCAATACGCTTTGGGGAATGATTCTTGTTTGTTCTACATTAGCTTTGCCATCGGCGGTTTTTATTTACGCAACGTTTATACGTGCGCTTCCCAAAGAATTGGATGAGGCAGCCGCGCTGGATGGCTGTACAGGTTTCTCAACCTTTTGGCGTGTGATTTTTCCTGCGATCAAGCCTGCAACCGCATCTTTCATTATACTCAATGGTTTTGGGATATGGAATAACTATGCTCAAGCGGTTTTCTTCCTTCAATCACGTTCAAAACAAAACATACCACAAGCTCTTTCGGTGTTCTTTCAACAATTTGGAGGAGCGAAGTGGCACCTCATGGCATCTACAGCCGTTATTGCTGTGATACCAGTAATCATTATTTTCTTGGTTTTTCAGAAGCAGTTTATTCAAGGACTGACAGACGGAGCGCTTAAGGGATGAATAAAAAGTTTGATCTTTACCCGACCAGGGGCAGCTTTGAGCCAGGCATGCCAATTGCCTTTCGCATCCAAAACCTCGGAAGCGCAACTAATGTAGTGTTACACGTTTCTTCCATTGACGGCTTGACCTTCGAGTGCTCTGCTGCCATTGAAGAAGGCATGCCCATTGTTACAATTTCTGAACACCGCTTTGGCCCGGGTGGGTATGGTGTGAAGGCGCAGTTTTGCATCAACGGTGTGACGTTAGCCACCTGTTTTACAGCATTTGATGTTGCCCCTGCCGGTAAGGTAATTCGGTATGGCTTCCTTTGTGACTTTACTCCAGAGAATGGGCAAGATACAGATATTGAGGCCATGGCCCGTATGCATATCAATGCGGTTCAATTTTATGACTGGTCGTATCGCCATGATGATTTCGTTTCGCCTACACCGGACTATACCGATATGATGGGCAAGCACAATAATTTGACTATCATCCGTAAGAAAATACAGCAATGCCGGTCGCATGGTATGCTGACCCTTGCGTATGGTGCGGTTTATGCCGCTTCCGAAGCCTATCAAAAGCGACATCCCGATCAGAGCTTGTACAACGGCGCAGGAGAGCCGATTTGCTTTATCAATACATTTTACATTATGAACTTAGAGCGGGAAGCAGGTTGGCATAACCATATTTTGGAGCAATATCAACATGCGATAAACGATGTCGGATTTGATGGAATCCATATGGACACATATGGCGCGCCTAAATTTGCCTTTGATAGCCAAGGCCGTGCTATATATCTTTGTGACGAATTCCCGAAGCTGATTGAAAGCGCACATCTAATCTCCACAGAGTCACGGAAGACGCCTTTTCTAATGTTCAACAATGTGGGGGGGTGGCCTGCATCACGTACAATGCTCACCAGTCAGCAAGCTGTCTATATCGAAGTATGGCCTCCTTGCACCCGCTACCGGCATCTGGGGGCCTTGATCTCAGAAGCTCGAAACAGCCGAAAACCAGTTGTTTTAGCCGCATACCCAGCACCTTTTCGTACGGACGCCCCGGAACGAGCCTTGGAATGCCAATTGTTTCTCTCGTTTGTAATTGGAATGTATGGCGCAACCCAGCTCTTTTTTGGCGAGGAAAATGCAGTAATAACGCAAGGATACTATGTTGACTATACTAAGCTAAATGATGAGCAGTTGGAATGGATACGCGTCTACCAGGATTTTTTTGTACAGTATGAAACACTCTTAATGGATGACACAATGGAAGATGTCAGCATGACGCACCAAGGCTGGGATAATCACGAATATGCTTTTTCTCCAGAAGGAAGTGCTGACGGCGAAGACGGAAAGATATGGTTTCACCTCCGCCAGAATCGCAAAAGAAAAGCAATTTACATCGTTAATTTACTTAACAACAATTCCCTTTGGAATGAGGGGAAAATTAAGCCCTGCAAAATGGAAACTGTGACCATGCAGGTTCAAGTTATGAGCAAACCAAACGATGTTTGGTTTGCCTCTCCAGATCAAGTGCACGGACAGCGCAGACATCTGCCCTATCAACTTTTAAAGACGGAACAGGGTTTAGCGGTATGTGCAGAAGTTCAAGTGCTTCGATGCGGCGTTATTGTCGTTGAAGGAGGATAAATCAGGTGAATCAATGGTGGAAAGAACGCGTTTTCTATCAAATCTATCCCCGCAGCTTTCAGGACTCCAACGGGGACGGTATCGGCGATCTGAGAGGAATTATCCGGCGGCTGGATTATCTGAAGTGGCTGGGCATCGGTGCGGTGTGGCTCTGCCCGATTTACGACTCGCCCAACGCCGATATGGGCTATGATATCCGGGACTATGAGAAGATTATGGAAGAATTCGGCACCATGGAGGACTTTGACGCGCTGCTGGAGGGCCTTCACCGGCGGGATATCAAGCTGATTATGGACCTGGTGGTAAACCACTCCTCCGACGAGCATAAATGGTTCATTGAGTCCCGGAAGGACAAGACGAATCCCTATCGGGATTACTACATCTGGCGGGATGGGAAAGACGGAAGGGAGCCAAACAACTGGGCGTCCTTTTTCGCCCCCTCCGCCTGGAGCTATGACGAGCAGACCGACCAGTGGTATCTCCACCTCTTTTCCGAAAAGCAGCCCGATTTGAACTGGGAAAACGAAAATATGCGGCGGGATGTCTTCCATATGATGAACCGCTGGTTTGATAAGGGCGTGGACGGGTTCCGCATGGATGTGATCAGTATCATCGCCAAGCATCCGGCCCTGCCCGACGGCCCGGGTGACGGATATGTGTTCACCCCGGAGTATTTCGCCTTCCAGCCCAAGCTCCACGAATACCTGCGGGAGATGCGCCAAGCGTGCTTGGATGGGCGGGAGTGCATGTGCGTGGGGGAGACCAGCTTTGTGAATACTCGCAACGCCAACTCTGTGGTGGGCGATGCCCGGGAACTGGACCTTCTCTTCCAGTTCGACATTATGGATATGGACGGCGCGGGCAGCAAGTGGGACGCTATCCCCTTCGACCTGATGAAATTTAAAGAGATCATCTCCGCGTGGCAGCAGGCCATTGACTGGAATACCCTGTTCTGGGGCAATCACGACCAGCCCCGGATCGTGTCCCGCTTTGGCTCCACGGAGAGCGAAGAGCTGCGAGTCCACAGCGCCAAGATGCTGGCCGTGGCCATGTATCTGCTGCGGGGCACGCCGTTTTTGTACCAGGGCGAGGAGATCGGCATGACAAACATGCCCTTTGAACGGGTAGAACAGCTCCGGGACATTGAGAGCCTGAGCCTGCTGAAGGAAGCGGAGAAGGCCGGCCGTACAGCCTGGGCTTGGAACGGCATCCGGAAGAAGGGCCGGGACAACGCCCGCACCCCCATGCAGTGGGACGGCACGGCCAACGCCGGTTTCACCGCCGGAGTGCCGTGGATCGAGGTAAATCCCAACTATCCCGGCATCAACGTGGAAGGCGCCATGGAGGATGAAGGGTCGATCCTTCACCTCTACCGAAAATTGATCGCTCTGCGAAACGCCAGCGAGATTCTGAAATGGGGGGATTTCCAGCTCCTTTTGCCGGAGCATCCGCAGCTTTTCGCATATCAACGAACCTATGAAGGCAAAACCATCTCTATCTGGTGTAATTTCAGTACAGAGGATGTAGCTTTATCCAAAGAAGGGCTTGGAGAAATTCTCCTTTCAGAAGGGGCCTCCCAAAATGTCCTCTCTCCATATGGCTTTATTGTTGCGACAGATCTATAACATATAGGTTTTTCCCCTTTTTATAAAAAATGAGGCAGATAGGCGCTGCTCCATTTCTATACTTAGGGCAACACCGCACAATTCCCCACGCACGTCTTGGCGGCCAATTTGCCCCACAAATGCGTTGCAAAACTTTGCAATACACAAAGTATTCCTGCGGTTTTGCGCCTTTTTGCGGCACAAATTTTCGCGCCAATCCGCACGCGTTGAATTACGCGGCAATGCCTTAAATATACGATACAAATGCAACAAAAAAGTGACTCAAGCCAGGGAAACTCCCACAATGGTGTTTGCGGACAACCAGAAAGGAGCCTGGACGTGAGCCACTACAGGCATCTTAGCATAGAAGAACGAGAAAAGCGATCCCTGATAAAGGGGGAGGGGCGGAGCCTTCGGAGGATCGCCCAGGAAATTGGCCGGGCTTCAGCAACGCTCAGCCGGGAGCGGTCAAGAAACAAGCCGAGAAGCAACCGTACAGTCCGTCAAAAGCGCAGCGTTGCTACGGGAAGAGGCGCCTTCTCTGCGGGCAAAAGCATATTCTGTGCGCGCCCGAGAAGCGGGAGCACATCCGCAGGCTGTTTCCGGAGGCACACTGGCCTCCTGATGAGATATCGAATCGGCTCAAGCAGGAGAAGACTCCGCTGCAGCGCAGCTATGCGTCCATCTGCCGCGCCGTCCACGCCGGACTGTTTGAGGAAAACAAACGAGCAGCCAGCCGGAGCAGAAAGAGGAAGCTGCCTTTTGTCCGTGGTAGACCGCAAGTCCCGGTTTACGCCGGCCGCAAAGCTGCCTGACAGGTCGGCCCGGTCCGCCCGTGACACGATGATCCTTCTGCTCATCCTTCTGCCGCCGGATCGGATAAAAAGCATCACGCCGGACCGCGGGTCTGGATTCGCGCTGTACCGGGAGCTCTCCGCGGCAGCCGGAACGGTTCCATTTTATTTTGCGGACCCGCACGCCCCCTGGCAGTGCGGCGCGAACGAGAACCCCAACGGTCGAATCAAGAGAATGACCGCCCAAGGGATCCGATATGGGCCCGGCTTCAGACGAGCAGATCGACAGCATTATTGCCTTACTGAACCTCCGTGCGCAAAAATGCCTTGCCTGACGCTCCCCCTTTGCAGTCTTTTGGGGCCTGCTGCTGCACTTGACTTGACAATTCACCTTTGGCGTTTTGCGAGGCGCCGTTACAGAAGCCTGCACTCCATGTCATGCCACACGGCGCCACCATGTACGGACCGGGAAATTCCGTGTTCCATAAAGCCGAAGCGCTGGTAATAGTGGATCAGGTGGTCCTTGCAGGTGAGCACCACACGCTCCAATCCGCGTTGGCGGGCGGTCTCCAGACAGGAGTTCAGGAGGGCGGCCGCCAAGCCCTTGCACCGAAAGTCGGGGGACACGGCCAAACTGAGAATAGCCAGAGTCTTCCCATCGGGATCAGAATTTCCAGGCTCGAAAATGTCATCCTCAATAAATGTTTTCCGTGTGGTCAACCCATTCAAAAAGCCCACAGGCACGCCATCCAGCATGCCCACCAGAAACCACTCTGCAAGATCGGATATGCGGTATGCAAGCGTAGCGCAGGAGGCCGCCTCTGCTGGCGGAAAGCTGTCCGTTTCGATCTTCATCAGGGGATCCAAGTCTCCGGGTTCGGCGTGACGGATAGAAAGCTCGTTCATATAGCAGCGTGCTCCTTTCCATATGTATGTTACAACACGTTACAGAATCAGCTGGAAAAAACGCAGGATCAGCTTGAGACCGTAGAAAATGATGATACAGCCGCACACGATGTTGATGACGCGCAGGATCTTATCGTTGAACCGGGCGGAGAAGCAGGAAATGAGGATAGTGACGCCGAAGAACCACAGAAAGGAAGCGGTGGAGGAGCCCAGGATCAGCTGGGAGCTGACCGCGCCGGGATTGCCCGCCCGGAAGCCGCCGAAGAGCATGGTGCCGTCGATCAGGGCCTGCGGGTTAAACCAGGTGACCACGCAGGCCTTGGCGGCCACCCGCGGCAGCGGGACGTTCACCTCTACCGTCTGATCCATGGTGGGCTTGTCACGCAGCAGGCCGACGCCGATCCACACCACGGTGGCTCCGCCCGCCAGCAGGATGATAAGCTGCAGCCAGGTAAAGCGCTCCATCAGCGCGCCGATGCCGAAAAAGCAGGCCAGCGCCAGAGTCACATCAAAAAACACCACGATCAGGGCGGTGAGCAAGGCCCGCCGTCGGGGCTGGGTCAGGGCGGAGTTGATGACAAACAGATTCTGCATCCCAATGGGGGCCACGTAGGCCAGTCCGATGGCCAGGCCCTGGAGATAAGGCGGCATGACGATTCCTCCTGAAAAAGACTTTTCTTTTTTCTTGCTACCTGGTATGATTATAGTACCGACAGGTGATTCTGACAAGAACGCAGAAATTCCGTACCAGGTAAGGAGGAACTGACCTTGGAGCCGACCCATGAGAATTGCCCCTGTATGGATGCCTGTCCCCTGAACCGGGCCTTGGAGCTCATTGGGGGGAAATGGAAGATGCAGATCCTCTGCTCGCTCCACAACAACGGACCTACGCGCTATAACCGTCTGAAAAAGAGCCTGGACGGCGTGTCCAATACCGTATTGGCCAACGCCTTGCGTGAGCTGGAAAGCGACGGGCTCATTCTTCGCCGGGAGTATCTTGAAGTGCCTGTGCGGGTGGAGTACCAGGCCACGCGCCGCTGTGAGCAGCTGATCCCCATCCTGGATGCCCTGGGGAATTGGAGCATCGCGCTGTAGCGGGCGTCCGCCCTGCGCCGGATCGGACCGAAGCTGACCGCCGCAGGCTAAAAGCCTGCGGTGGTCAGCGGTCTCAGGGCGCCGCGGGCTTTGTATGCGGGGCATGCCCCGGGGGAAACGGTATGGGCGCGTATCTTTCGTATTGCCAACACGTTCGCTTTTCCGTATCATAGAAAATAACGCAAAGAGCTATCTGACTATTGGCAAGAGTGGGTGACGGTGCTATTCCATAAAAGGCGGGAAAAGGGCAAAAGGATTCAGATTCAAGCAATATGATAGGGATATCGAAGACGTTGATGAATCCGGATTTGGAGAAAACAAAAATGGGAGCGATCAAGCTCTATACCGACCGATTGGTTATCAGGCCATTTTGTGAACAGGATGCCGAAGCATATTTCCAGCTCTTTGCACATCCTAAAGTACATTGTTTTGTTGGCGAAAAGCTGGATAGTATTGAAGAAGCGGGCGATGAGATCCAAAAGAAACAGAGTCAAAAGGATGATTCGGAACTGGCGGTATGTTTGAAGGAAACAGATGCATTTATAGGTACCGTGTTTGGCCGGCGGGAAAAGGATGCCTTCAGCGTGTGCTGGAATTTCCGTTCTGATTACTGCGGGCCGGGTTATGCTTGTGAGGCTGCAAAAGCAGATATGGATTTCCTGTTCAAACAAATGCATGCCCGGCGCATCGATGCTTATGTTGAAGACTATCATACAAGTTCTCAGCGGCTTTGCCGAAAATTGGGCATGCGTCAAGAGGGAATATTTAAAGAATACATTTCTTTATCTGCCGCAGGCAGAAACGAGTGATTTTTACGGAAAGGGTACCCTTTTCCAATGCCTGCTCCGGAACTTTTTACACACATTTTTGCGCTTTGATTCTTCGGAACATTTCATTAGGTGTGCTACTGTTTCCTTTGCTTTTCGCAATCGCCCATATTTTGTATGGAAGCGGTTTTAGTGGAGGAGCGGGAGAGCGTTTTTGCAGGGGAAACGCGGCGATTTGCCGCCCGCCTGGCGGGCGAGGGAGAAAAGCAGATGTTCGCCTGCGTATGCGGCTACCGGGAGAAGCGTTCTGACTTCAAGAAGCGCCGGGAGAACCGGTCCGCGGGCAAGAAAGCCGTACGCCGCTACCTGGAGCAGCAGGGACGGCAGGAGGAGCGCGGCAGCTCCGCCATGGCCGGACAGCTGAAAAAGTGAATGGAGCAAAGCGGACAATAGCGGACGGAAGGGGGACGGCGTGGGAAATGGAAGAGCGGTCGGTCGTATCGGAACGGGGCAGGACCTATTACTGGATCGAAAAATGCGTGCGCCCGGAGAGGGAGAACTTGGTTTTCCTGCCGGGTCTGACGGCGGATCACCGCCTGTTTGACGGCCAGATCCAACACTTTTCAGGCAGACATACCGTGCTCACGTGGGACGCGCCGGCCCACGGGAAGTCAAGGCCCTACCAGGACTTTTCCTACGGACATTTGGCGGAAGAGCTTCAAACGATCCTGGACCGGGAAGAAATCGGGACGGCAGTGCTGATCGGGCAGTCGGCGGGCGGATTTGTGGCTCAGTCGCTGCTCGCCTGCGCACCCGAACGGGTCAAGGGGCTGATCACAATCGGTACCTGTCCGTATGGAAGCCGGTATTACAGCCCGTCCGACCTTTTCTGGCTGAAGCAGACACGATGGATGTTTCGGCTTTTTCCGGACAGGCTGCTGCGCGCTTCCATGGCGCGCATGTGCGGCAGGACCCGGCGGGGCAGGGAGAATATGCTCCAAATGCTCCAGGGATACTCCAAGGACGAGCTGTGCCGGCTAATGTACCTTGGTTTTGCCGGGTTCATCCCCGAGATACGGGATACATCCCCCTGCGGGCCGATCTGGCTGACCGTGGGGGAGCACGACCGGACGGGAAAGGTCAGGGCCTATAACGAAGCGTGGCACCGGGCGGAAGGCCACCCCTTGTTCCTCATTCCGGGCGCGGCGCATAACGCCAACGTGGACCAGCCGGAAGCGATGAACCGGATCATCGACCGGTTTCTCCGGCAGCTTTCGGAGGGCGCGCATTCCTCGGACGAATCAGAGAGAGGAAGACAGAAGCAATGGAGCAGTTTTCACAGATCATGACCTGGCTGGATGATTTCGTATGGGGGATCCCCATGATCGTCCTGCTGCTGGGGACCCACCTGTTTATGACGTTGCGCACCGGGTTCATCCAGCGCAAAACCCTTACCGGCATCAAGCTGTCCGTGACGAAGGACCCGGATTCCCCCGGCGATGTGAGCCAGTTCCAGGCCCTCACCACCGCCCTGGCCTCCACCATCGGCACCGGCAACATCATCGGCGTGGGCACCGCTATCTTTCTGGGCGGGCCGGGCGCGGTGTTCTGGTGCTGGATCGCGGGGGTGTTCGGCATCGCTACCAAATACGCCGAATCCTTCATCGCCGTCAAATACCGGGTACGCACTCCGGACGGCAAGATGCAGGGCGGCGCCATGTATGCCCTGGAACGCGGGCTGAATATGAAGTGGCTTGGGGTGCTGTTCGCCGCGCTGGCCGCGCTGGCCTCTTTCGGCATCGGCTGCGGCACCCAGATCAACGCCATCGCGGAGGTCATCGAAAACAACGTCCCCCTGAATATCCCGCCCATCGCGGTGGGCGTCGTGGGGGGGATCCTTACCGGTATCGTCATCATCGGCGGCATCCAGTCCATTGCCCGTGTATGCGAGAAGCTGGTGCCCCTGATGGCGGTATTCTATGTGCTGGGATGCGTCATTATCCTGGGCATCAACTATGATTTTATCCTTCCGGCCGTGGGCGCGATCCTGCGCCTGGCCTTTACCCCCGGTGCGGTCGCAGGCGGCCTGGTGGGGCAGGGCGTGATGATCGCCCTGCGCTTCGGCGTGGCCCGGGGACTCTTTTCCAACGAGTCCGGCATGGGGTCGGCTCCGCTGGTGGCCTCCGCCGCCCAGACCCGCAACCCGGTGTGGCAGGCCCTGGTCTCCGCCACCGGAACCTTTTGGGATACGGTGGTGGTCTGTCTTATGACCGGCCTGGTGCTGGTCTCCACGATCATGAAAAATCCGGAGATCAATATGGACACCATCGCTGACGGCGGCCAGCTCACCACCGCGGCCTTCAGTCAGATCCCTGTGCTGGGACCCATCATTCTGGTGGTGGGCATCATTACCTTTGCCTGGTCCACCATCCTGGGCTGGTCCTACTATGGAGAGCGCTGCGCCCAGTACCTGTGGGGAAAGAAGGCGCTGCTGCCCTATAAGCTTTTGTTTGTGGCCGTGGTGGTAGTCGGCCCGGTGCTGGCGCTGGACCTAGTGTGGACCATCGCGGACATCCTCAACGCATTGATGGCCATTCCAAACCTGATCGCCGTACTGCTCCTATCCGGTGTGACCGCCAGAGAGACGAACTATTACCTGAACCACCTGGAGGAGACCGACCGGACGGAGATTCCCCTGGTGGACCGCTGACAACAGACGGAGGGCCCCGTTCTCCACTTGGAGAACGGGGCCCTTTTGGAAGAAAATTCAGTTCTGAGGCTTTACAACGGGCTTGATGAGGAAGACCAGCAGGGCGGCCACACCGCAGAGAACGATGAGCCCCACATACCCGGCCGTCAGGCTGCCGGTGAGCTTGAGGCTTTGTGCGTTATACAGATAGGCGCAGGCGCAGATGCCCTTGGTGACGGCGGAGATAAAGCGGCTGGCGGCGGCAAAGTCGTAGCGGCCGAAGACCGAGCCGATCATGGAGGGGATCAGATTGCAGATGCCGCCCACGGAGATGCCTACCATGAAGACCCCAAGATAAATCGTAACGGTGTTCGCCATGAAGATGAGCAGCAGCAGGGCCACGGCATACCAGGCGGCGTAGATATAGGTCGCCTTCCTGGTCCCGATCTTCAGGTCGATGAAGCCCCAGATGTAGGAGCCGAAGATGCCGAAGAAGCCCATGACGGAGAGCATGCCGACGGCGGCGGTGCGCTCATAGCCCGCGCCCATCAGGCGGGAGACCAGCTGACTGACGATGGCGACGGTGACCATCCAAAGAAGACCCATGCCGATGCCGATCAGCCAGGTCTGGGGCGTTTTGAGCAGCCGCTTTATGGTCCAGGGACTCTTGTAGGCTCTGGCGGCGGCCTGACTGGCCTTGATTTCCTCGGCGCTCAGCGGGTCGTTGTCGGGGGCGCAGCCCACCTCTTCCGGGGTGTTTTTGCACCAGAAGATGGAGATGACGGCAAAGATCAGTACAAAAACCGCGATGGCGGTAAACATGGACTCTACGCCGAAGTTCCCCATCAGGAAGTTGGTGACAAAGGGAAAGATCATGGTGCAAAGCGGATAGCCGATGGTAGACCAGCCCAGGGCCAGGCCCTTTTTGCGGGGGAACCAGTTGGCCTGAATGGTGTTGGGCGCGGTCAGGGAGTAGCCCGCGCTCAGGATGGAGCAGGCGGCGACCGAAATAGCGTAGACGGCAAAATTTTGCGTATGACCGTAGAAGTAAATGGCAATGGCAGTGAGGAACAGCGTACCGACAAAGACTACCTTAGCGCCCTTTTTCACGATGATATGGCCGAAGATGAAGGTAAAGAGGATGGCGATCCAGCCGCCGTAGGTGGACCAGGAGAGCATGGCGGCCCGGTCCCAGCCGCGGGCGCCGCTCAAAGCGCCTACAAAGATGTTCAGGCCGTCTGTGTTGATGCCGCCGCCGATAAAATAGGCGATCATGCACATGAAGATCATGCTCCAGCCCCAGCCGCCGAAACTGTTGGCTTTGTTGTTCTGCTTGCTGGCAGTCGCTGTGTTTTGTTCCGTCAAGACGATTTCCTCCTCAGCATATCCTGCCGGTGGGTTCTCTCAATGCACCCGCCGGCAGTCTGTTTTGCAGCCGCGTCCCTCAACGCAGGGTAAGAATAGCAGGAAATCCTGTAAAAGGTCAACCCCCAAAGGACATTTTGCTTATACCGATGATTCATATCCGTCAGAACGAAAGGTTATAGTCCTTGGGCCGCAGGGGATTGGGGGAGATACCGCTGAAGTGTGTGCAGGTCTTTTCAGACCGGCCGCATTTGTGGTAGAATAACAAAAACAAGGGAACGGGAGGCGTAGGTTTGATGGAAATCAGACAGCTGATGTATTTTATTCAGATCGTCAAAAGCGGCACCTATTCCGCTGCGGCCAAGCAGCTCTATCTCTCCCAGCCCGCCCTGAGCAAGGCGGTCAAGCATCTGGAGGAGGAGCTGGGGGCCAAGCTGCTTGTCCAGGGGGACAAGCGCAGTGAGCCGACCGATGTGGGACGGGTGCTTTTTGAACGGGGACAGCAGCTGATCCGGGAATACAACGACCTGCTGGGGGCGGTGGACGAGGCTAACAGCCGCAACCGGGGCCGGCTGCACTTCGGGATTCCGTACGGGCTGGGACAGATCCTGTTTTATCGCCTGACCGCCGATTTTTCCCGTGCCTTTCCGGAAATGGAGCTGGTGGTCTCCGGTCATGGTTCGGCCCATATCCGGGAGGAAGTGCTGGCCGGGCGGCTGGACATCGGGGCCACGCTGATCCCGCCGGAACCGGAGCCGGGCCTGGAGGCTACGGTGATCATGCGGGACCAGTTTTTCCTGCTTCTGCCGCGGGCGCATCCGCTGGCGGGAAGGGGTGCGCTTTGCCCAGCTGCGGGAGGAACAGTTCATCCTGCTCAACGAGGAATTCGTCATGACCCGTATGACCCGGCAGAGCTGCGCAATGGCGGGGTTTGCGCCCCGGGTGAAGATCGTGGCCAATCGATCGGACTTCATCGCCGAATTGGTGGCCGACGGTCAGGGGATCGCCGTGATCGCCGGCGGGCGCTACCGTTTTGAGCACGACTCCCGCCTCTCCTGCGCGGCGCTGCTGGACGGTATCGTAGATATCGACATCGCGCTCATTACCCGTGCCGGAGCGGACCGAAGTACTGCGGCGGCGCGGTTCGTGGAGTTCGCACAGGAGCAGGCCCATGAGGGAAAGTTATAACGGCCATGAAAAGGGGATATTTTACTTTCCGGCCGGCTTGGGGTATGGTATGTTTGCAACCGAAGTTCCCCCAACAAAAAATCCAACGCTCGGAGGTCATACCATGAGACAACCCCTTTCCGAGGCGGAGCGGCGCAAGCCCTACGCCAAATATTTTGATGAACCATATCCCCCCGTGCCCGAAGATATTCTGGAGCAGATGGCCCGGCCCATGGACCCCGCGCTGGCCCTGCCCATCCAAGAGAGGAACGACCTGCTGAACCCCGGCTACCTGCCCAGGGAGGTGGGCTGGTGCGTTATGCCGGACGGCAGCGGATACATCGCTTCCCTGACCCGAATGCCCGGCGTCACGCTGGAGATGATCGAGTGGTGGTTCGCCTGGCATGGACTGGAGAGCCTGCGCTATCAGATCTGGGACCCCAACGACCATT
This sequence comes from Flavonifractor sp. DFI.6.63, assembly GCF_024462255.1. Classification (NCBI taxonomy): domain Bacteria; kingdom Bacillati; phylum Bacillota; class Clostridia; order Eubacteriales; family Oscillospiraceae; genus Flavonifractor; species Flavonifractor sp. DFI.6.63. The sequence continues at coordinate 22,581 of NZ_JANGBE010000011.1, forward strand.
ATCTGGCCCGGGTCAGTCCGGACCACCGGCAGCGCCGCCTGGACCCAGCGCTGAGCTGGCGGGAGCGCAATTGGAACACCAGCGATTTCGTGTTGGAGAACGTGGGGGAGGGCACCTCGGCCCTGCGCATCTCCTTCCGCTCCCCGGAGTCCTTTGGATTCGATATGGAGCGCTTCAACGCCCAGCCGGTGACGGCCATCTGTGCCCACAGCGGGCCGCCCGACTGGGACATCCCCCGGACCACCTTCATCCATTTTGCCCGCGCGGTGGAGGGCGGGATCGAACTGCGCACCCGTTTTTGGCTGGGCTGGATGATCGTCAACAAGCAGCCTGTGCGCACCGACTTCGCCGTGGACCCCCGGCGGGTACAGGGGCTGTCCCGCCACTCGCCCCAGGAGTATTACCGCCTGGCCAAATATCTGCCGCAGATCTTTGCGGAAAACCATGACAAGCCGGACCGGGCGGAGGATCTGACTGTCATGGACTTCGCCGGATGAGTGCAGAAACACTGGCTGTGAACCGGCAGCAGGCCAGCCGCCGCCGGGCAACGGCGGTTTTCCTGGGGGTATGCCTGTTCAATTTTGCCGGCTACGGCCTGATTATCAATTGCTTCGGCCTGTTTCTCTCTCCAGTCAGCGTCGCTCAAAATATTTCCATCACAGAGATATCCCTGACCCATACGGTGCGCACGTTGTGCGGTATGGCGGGCACGGTTCTGGCCGGACGGCTCATGCCCCGGTACGACCTGCGCAAGTATCTGGCTCTGGTGTGCCTGGGATTGGCGGGCGCGGCGGTCCTGACGGCGCGCTCCACGGTGTTTTGGCACTTTATGCTCAGCGCCGCCCTGCTGGGCTTTGCGGCGGGGCTTGGCATCTACACCCTGGTGCCGCTGGTCATCAGCGAGTGGTTCACCGCTCCGGGAGGCTACATCGGTCTGGCCACCGCCTGCGGTGGGCTGGGCGGCATCGTCTTCTCGCCGGTGCTGGCCTGGGTCATCCAATGCCGCGGCTGGCAGGCGGGGTATCTGCTGATTGCCGCCGTCGCCCTGTTGGTCATGCTGCCCGCCGGGGTGTTCCTGATCCGCTTCCGGCCCGGGGAGCTGGGGCTGGAGCCCTGTACGGGAAAAAAAACGGTACGGGCGGGGCGGCGGGAGAGCGTCCCGCTGCCCATGGATGCCGGGGTCACACCGGACCAAGCGGCCCACATGCCGGTCTTTTACCTCATCATCGGCATGTTCATCGCGGTCTCGCTGGTATCGGGGGCCTATACCCATGTGCCCGCCATGCTTCGTGCCAAGGGATACGGCGAGATGGCAGTGGGCGGACTCAATGCCTGCTATCAGATGGGGGCCGCGCTGACGCAGTTCCTGCTGGGAGCGCTCAGCGTCCGCTGGGGGATCCGGCGGACGATGGAGCTGTTTCTTACGATCATCGGCGTAGGCGCCGTGGGACTGCTGCTGACCGGCAGCGAAAGCGTGATCCTGACCGGAGTCTTTGCGCTGATGCTGGGCGGCGGGCGCGCGCTGGGGGTCGTGGAAGGGCCTATCCTGGTGCGGGAGGCCTTCGGTCACCGATGCTATAACACCATTTTTTCCAACCTCTACACCGCCTATCTGACGGCCTGCGCCCTGACGACGACCATCTATGGACTTATTTACGACAGCACCGGTTCCTATACCGTGGTGTTCCTGTTCATCCTGGTGTGTATCGTGCTGGCGGCCCTCACCGTCTTCGGCTCCCTGTTCTGCATCCGCCGCAGCGTCTGGCGCGCGGCGGCCGCGGCACAGCGGCATACCTGACCAGCTTCCGCGCCCCGGCCGTTTGGAAGGCCGGGGCGCTGCGTTTGGCTGCGGCATTACATATTCCGTCCCTTGTCCGCATACCAGTAGCTTGAGGTGGTGAGGCGATGACCTTTCTGGAGCGGCTGGGCGATTTTATTTGGAACCCGTGGCTGCTGGGGCTGTTTTTGCTGGTGGGGCTGTTTTATTCCCTGCGTACCGGCTTTTTTCAGGTGTTCGAGTGCGGGTTATGGCTCAGGACCACGCTGGGTTCCCTCCTCCGGCCCCGGCGGAAGCGGCAGGGAGGCGGGCTGACTCAGTTCCAGGCCCTGTCCACTGCGCTGGCCTCCACCATCGGGACCGGGAGTATCGCCGGGGTGGCCACCGCCATTTTTTACGGCGGGCCTGGGGCGGTGTTCTGGATGTGGGTCTCCGCCCTTCTGGGCATGATGACCAGCTGTGCGGAGAAGACGCTGGCGGTGCGCTACCGGGAACGCGCCCGGGACGGCGGATGGCAGGGAGGCCCCATGTGCTACATGGAGCGGGGCGTGGGCAGCCGCTTTCTGGCGGCGCTGTTCTCCGTCTGCTGTGTGGCGGCCTCTCTGGGGGGCGGAAACATGGTGCAGGCCAATTCCATCGCCACCGCGCTGGAGGCCTCGTTCGGCTGGGACCGGCTGGCGGTTGGGGCGATCACCGCGCTGCTGACCGGGGCGGTCATCCTGGGTGGGATCGGGCGCATCGGGCGTTTCAGCGAGAAGCTGGTGCCCTGTATGGCACTTTTGTTTTTGGGCGGCGGGGCCGTGGTGCTGTTTGTGCATGCCTCCGCCATCCCGGACGCGCTCTCGCGCATCGTCTCAGGGGCCGTTGCACCCCGCGCCGCGGCGGGCGGCGGGCTGGGCTACGGTGTGGCCGCCGCCATGCGCTATGGGATCGCCCGGGGCGTGTTTACCAACGAGGCGGGCATGGGCTCCTCCGCCATGGCGCACGCCGCCTCCGATGTGGAGGAGCCCGCCGAGGAGGGCATGTGGGGGATGTTCGAGGTCTTTGTCGCCACGCTGCTGGTGTGCTCCGTCACCGCCTTAGTCATCCTGACCACTGGGGTCTACGATGAAAAAGCGGCCCTGGCCGCCATCCAGAGCGGACGCGTCTCCTCCGTCATGGTGGGCGCGCCTCTGTCCGCCGCAGCCTTTTCCACCGTGTTCGGCCGCTTCGGCGGCATCTTTGTGTCCCTGTGCCTGCTGCTGTTTGCATTTACGTCGCTGCTGGGATGGAGTTATTACGGGGAGCGGGGCCTGGAATACCTGACGGGCTCTGACCGCTGGCGCCGGCTCTATCGGGCAGTGTTCCTGCTGATGGTGGTCGGGGGCAGCGTGGGGGAGCTGGCCGCCGTGTGGCAGCTGGCCGACATCTTCAACGGCCTGATGGCCCTGCCCAATCTGTGTGCGCTGCTGCTGCTCGCACCGGAAGCGCTGCATCTTCTGAATGCTTGGGAAGGAAAACAAAAGAGAGAAAAGGGCGAAAAGATAAGACCAAACTGACGGGATTCAAGACAAAACGAAAAAAGAGCGTTACGAATGGATTGGATAAATCGTCAAAAGCATCAAATCCCCAAGGGGTCAGGGCAGGCGCAAGGCGCGGCGGCGCCTTAACGCGGCCGGAGACTCCGTACACATTGGGAAAGCCCCCTGGCCCCGGCGCAGCTGCGCCGGGGCCAGGGGGCTTTCCTGCAGATAGAAGTCAGGGGGCCGCGCGATCCAGAGTCACAGTTTCGCCGGTCAGGATGGAGGAGGACTCGCCCTCCAGCGCCGGTGCGTGACTGATGGTCACGGTGTCGCCCACATTCAGGATCACGGCGATCGGATTGGCGGCGGCGGAGAGGGAATAATATACCGCGTCGCCGCGCAGCTGGATAAAGTAGTAGGAGTTTCCGTCCATCACGGCGCTGCGGATGTCGGTGATCCGGCCGGAGACCTCGGTGCGGGGCAGCTCCTCGGTGGTAGTGATGCCCTTTTCGGAGAGCAGGGCGATATAGCTCTGCTCACAGGCGGCGACGGTGGAGCCCACAGCCACCACCTGATACTGGGCTACGTTGACCATGGCGTAGCTCTTTACCAAGTTGGTGGCGTCCTTCAGCGGAATGAAGTAGGTGGGCTGATCCGCGATGTTGAGCAGCAGGGGGAAGGTGGCGGTATAGCCCAGATCCTGCACCACGCCCATGGCGGAGAGCTTGGCGGCATCCTCCGTGGCGCCGGGCGCGGAGTAGAATTTGGTCTGCTTGGTGCGCTGGTTGGACAGCAGGAAGCCCAGGTTGGACTGGTCGGCATTGGCGGAGGTGACGCCGGTATACATATATACATCGTCATTCAGCGCGATATAGTTGTAGCCCTCGGTGGTCACCGTCACGTCCCGCTGGCCGAAGATGGAATTGATAAAGCCGTTGATGAGGGTGCCGTGGTAATCGTACTGCTCCATAATGAGGCTGGGGGTGTACAGATTGTCTACCCAGGTGGGGACCTGCTCATAATAGGTGCTCTCTCCGGTGATGGCGTTGACCAGTACCGCGCCGTGGATGTCGGTACCGCCGAACAGGCCGATGGTCTTTACCACCCGGGGAGCGATCCACCACGGCTGGCCGTCTTCGTCGATCTCGAACTGAGGCGTGGCAAACAGGAAGGTGGGGTACTGGAAGCGCAGGTGCCGGGAGATGTTGCGGTTAAGCGGCTCGGAGAAGGAATACTTCATTCCTTCCGACAGGCGGACTACCGTGGCCTCCTGGGTGACCATATCCACCACCACATAGGCGGGCAGGCCTTCGGAGCGGTTGGTGAACCACTTGATGATGTCCGCGTAGTCGATGGGAGCCACCCGCACGGGACGGCCCTGGTAGTTGATCTGGGTCGAGTCGTTGGAATACTCGAACTGACTGACCATATCGCTGAGCGTACCCATCTGGCGGTCCCCCAGAAACTCCGCGGAGGTGCGGTCCAGCGTGGGAATCTCGTTAAAAGAGATCTGAGCCACATCGGCGGAGAAATCGCCGTCCTGCACGTCCAGCAGATCCCGGTAGGCGCCCGCACGGAAGATGGGGAGGGAGATGACGGAGCCTACGATGGCCACCAGGATCAGCGCCAGAAACAGGATGCCGATCGGCAGGCACTGGGACTTGATGAACTTGAAATACTCTTTGGGACCGCCGCCGCCCAGGTTGAACCCGGAGGTGACCAGGGCGCAGACCACGTAGACCACGCAGAGGATGCCGATGAACAGGTAAAAGTCGCTGGACTGGAGATTGATGGCGGGCAGGGCTACGTAAAAATAGAGGAACCCGACCACAGCGGTGACGATCAGGTTGACCAGGATCTTGCCGAACTTGCTTTTGGGACCCCGGCGCTTCTTGGCAGGCTGTTGATCCATAAATACATTCTCCTTTTGCCGTTGGTGCGGATGCGGATCCATCCAATGACGGGCAGCATCAAGGAAGCGAAAAATGGATCCGTTTCAAGGGGCGGACGGTTGCCGCCCCGGTGCGGCGCGCGTTCCATTGACGATGCACTCCAAACCAAAGCCGCTGAAAGCAGCCTTGCACGGCGCAAGACGCCATGGACTTCCGAAGAATCCGTTTGACCCGTTGGAAGCCGTTTGGTCTTAAACCATAGTATAGCCGATTTCGGAAGGAAAGGCAACCGATCCAAGGTATTTCTGCATTAAAATTGGGTTAAGGCTTGTTGAAACCGGGGCAAAACGCCGGCGGCGGGCCGGGCTTGCGCGCCGCCGGCCGGAGACGCAAGGAGCAAACCGGGACGAAAGGCGGAGAAAACGAATTGTAAAGTTCTTGTAAATCCGGTTGACGCGGAACTTTACATTCGCTATACTGCTTTTGGATTTGTGATCATTGTGTAAAGGCATTGCCGCATGCTTCAACGCGTGCGGATCGGCGCGAAAATTTGTGCCGCAAAAAGGCGCAAAACTGCAGGAATACTTTTTGTATTGCAAGGTTTTGCAACGCATTTGTGGGGCAAATCGGCCGCCAAGACGTGCGTGGGGAATTGTCCGGTGATGCCTAAAGAATGAGGGATGGAACGTGAATTATACCATCGTGCTGGGACTGCTGGGCGGTCTTGCGCTGTTCCTGTACGGCATGCAGATGATGAGCGCCGGCCTGGAGGCCGCTGCCGGCGACCGGATGAAGAGCATCCTGGAGCGGCTGACGGCCAACCGGTTTCTGGGCGTTCTGGTGGGCGCCGTCATCACGGCGGTCATCCAATCCTCCTCCGCCACCACCGTCATGGTAGTGGGCTTTGTCAACTCCGGTATGATGACCCTGCGTCAGGCCGTATGGATCATCATGGGGGCCAACATCGGCACCACCATCACCGGGCAGCTCATCGCGCTGGATGTGGGCGTTTTGGCGCCGCTGTTTGCGTTTGTGGGCGTAGCGATGGTGGTCTTCGTGAAAAAGCCCCAGGTCCGCCACTACGGCAGCATCCTGGCCGGCCTTGGAGTGCTTTTCATCGGCATGGACATGATGAGCACGGCCATGGAGCCGCTGCGGGACTGGCCTGCCTTTGTAGAACTGGTGAGCACGTTTTCCAATCCTCTGGTCGGTATTCTGGTGGGCGCGGGCTTCACCGCGCTCATCCAGTCCTCCTCCGCCTCGGTGGGGATCCTGCAGGCCCTGGCGCTCAGCGGCGTGATCGGACTCGACAGCGCGGTATTCGTCCTGTTCGGTCAGAACATCGGCACCTGTATCACCGCGGTGCTGGCTTCCATCGGCACCAGCCGCAATGCCAAGCGGGCCACGATTATCCATCTGCTGTTCAATATCATCGGTACCGTCGTGTTTACAACGCTGTGCCTGGTAACGCCGCTTTTGGGGCTCTCTCTTGTGGGCGGCGTTCAGTCTCTGACGCCGGAGAACCCGGCGGCCCAGATCGCCAATATGCATACGCTGTTTAACATTGTCACCACGTTCCTGCTGCTCCCGCTGGGCGGAAAGCTGGTGCAGCTGGCCATGCGCATCCTGCCCGACCGGAAGGAGAGCGGGGAGGAGGGAATGCACCTGGCGTATCTGATCCCGGGCCCCATCCACACGAAGCAGGAACACCCCATCGGCTTTTCCGCCATGTACCTCAATCAGCTCCGGCAGGAGCTGGATCGGATGCTGGGGATGGCGCGGCAGAACACCGAGGTGGGCTTCCAGGCGGTGCTGGAGCGCAATCCCAAGCTGCTGGAGGGGGCGGAGGCCACCGAGGAATACATCGACTATCTGAATAAGGAGATCTCTCAGTTCATCTCCAAGGTCATCGTTCACGAGACCAACGAGCGGGATTCGGCGGCGGTAAGCGCCTATTTCAAGATCACCGGAAATATTGAGCGGGTGGGCGATCACGCCATGAATATCTGCGAGTATTCCGGTATGCTCAAGGAAAAGCATATCCACTTCTCCGACGCGGCCCGCCGGGAGCTCCAGGAGATGGAGAGCGTATGCCTGGCGGTGCTGGACGAGCTGGCCCGTGAAACGGCGGAACCCATGGAACTGCTGAAAAACGTGGCCGCGCTGGAGCAGCGGATCGACGATATGACGGGCGCCTACCGGCAGAACCAGCTGGACCGGATGCGTTCCGGAGCCTGCTCCGACGAGGCGTGCATCATCTTTTCTGAGCTGCTGACCGACTTTGAGCGGATCGGGGATCACGCCCTGAACATCGCGGAGGCGCGGGTGTCCGCAGGCGCGGCGCTTCCTCCGGCCTAAAAAGTCCAACCTTTTTCGACAAGCTGACGCGCCGGGTCTCAACCGAGACCCGGCGCGTTTTTTGCGGCTGGGGGTGCGGGGGCGCCCGCAGAGGAGGAAAGCAGGCCGGGGAGCGAACAGCGCAGCACCTGCACCAGGTAGCGGGCGGTATTCGCACGGTCCCGCAGTTCCCGGTTGCGCAGCCAGTCAAGAAGCATGCCGGCAAGGGCCTCGGTGTAAAAGGCGCAGAGGAATTCCTTAAAGGCTGGCTCGGCATGCACGCCAAGCTCCTGCTCGACCCGATCCAGGAGGGAGCGCATCACGTCCCGGAAATCAGCGGCAAAAAAGCGGTTCAGCTCGTCCCGCCCCACCGCGTCGCAGGTACATTTGAGGATATGTTCGTTTTCCTCCACGTAATCCATGACGAAGGAAATGGCCTCCTCATAGTCCACCAGCAGGTCGAAATGCTTGACTACCTGGATGGCCTCCTGTTCCAGCATCCACTTCAAAAGGTCATAGACGCTCTCGAAATGATAGTAGAAGGTGTTGCGGTTGATATTGCACGCCTTGATCAGCTCGCTCACGGTGATCTTAGAGATGACTTTGGTCTGAAGCTTCTGCTTCAGTGCGGCGGCAAGCTGAGCCTTGGTCCGATTGGCCTGTTCCGCATGTGTCATGGAAGCACCTCCTGCGTATGGTTTCCATGGATCTATGATACAAGTGTCTGAGAAAAAGGTCAAGTGGACGCGTTGTATTGATCCTTTTCCAGGCAAATACCCCGCTGCTGTCTGAAATTAGTCAACGGTATCCACATTGCCCGTTTTATCCCCGAAGCGGAACGCGTAGAGTATACGGGTCAAAAGGAGGCTCACGATATGGAAAACGGGACCTATCATTACAAAATTGAAGCAGCCGTTCCACTGGGGGTACGCCGGGGCTCCATGGCGGTGGAACTGCACAACGGGGCCCTCAGCGGAGCCATCAATCTGCTGGAGCGGTGCAGTCCCTTTGTGGATGGACGCTATAAGGATGGCGCGGTTTCTTTTTCGGGCGTACTGGTCACGCTGATGTCTGAGCTGCATTATCACGCGGAGGGTACGCTCAGTGAAACGGGGATCCGGTTCCGGATGGACTGCCGGGTCGGCGGGATCGATGTGGTTGGCGTGGCGGAAACGGTATGAGCGGAGAACATCGGAACGCCACGGAGAACAAGGCCATGATGAAGATCTGCGCCTTTATCGTGGACAAGCGGAATTTATTCTTCCTGCTGTTTGCGCTGGCGATCGCCTTTTCGGCGGTCTCCCGCGGCTGGGTCGGCGTGGAAAATTCCATTTCGGCGTTTTTGCCGGACACGACTGAGACCCGTCGGGGGCTGAGCGTGATGGAGCGCGAGTTTACCACCTTCGGTACCGCTAAGGTCATGGCGGCCAACCTCTCCTATGCGCAGGCGCAGGCGCTGGCCCAGCGCCTGGAGGCGGTCGAGGGCGTATCCGCCGTAGCCTTTGACGATACGCAGGAGCACTACCATAATGTTTCCGCGCTCTTCGAGATCACCTTGGACTGGGATGAAGCGGATATGCGTTGCCTGGATGCGCTGGAGCAGGTGAAAGGCGTCCTCTCGGGCTATGACGCCTACCTCTCCACCAGCCTGGGCAATACGGCCTCCGAGACCATCGCGGACGAGATGAGCGTCATCATCGTATACGTGGCCATAATCGTGGTGGCGGTATTGCTGTTTACCTCAGAGACCTATGCAGAGGTCCCGGTCCTGCTGCTTACGTTTGTCAGTGCGGCGGTGATCCAGATGGGCACAAACTTCTTTTTGGGGACCATCTCCTTCGTTTCAAACTCGGTCACCATCGTGCTGCAATTGGCCCTGTCGGTGGATTACGCCATTATTTTCTGCCACCGCTACCGGGAGGAGCACGAGGTGCTGCCGGCCCGCGAGGCGGTGATCGTGGCGCTGAGCAAGGCCATCCCGGAGCTCTCGGCCAGCAGCCTGACCACCATTGGCGGGCTGTTTGCCATGACGCTGATGCAGTTCAAGCTCGGGCCGGATCTGGGGATCGTGCTTATCAAGGCCATCGTGATCAGCCTGCTGACGGTCTTCCTGCTGATGCCGGGCCTGCTGATGCTCTTCAGCGGTCTGATGGACCGCACGGGCCACCGGGTGTTCGTACCCAAGATCCCCTTTGTCGGAAAGCTGGCCTATGCTACGCGGAAGATCGTCCCGCCGGTCTTTCTGGCCGCGGTGATCGCGGCGGCGGTGATCGCGGGCGACTGCCCCTACGTCTATGGCTACAGTACCTTGACGACCCCCATCCAGAACGACACCCAGATCGCCCAGCAGATGATCGAGGACAACTTCGGCGGCAGCAATATGGTGGCGCTGGTGGTCCCGGCCGGCAATTACGAGGCGGAGGGGCAGCTGCTGCGCGCGCTGGAGGACCGGGAAGAGGTGGACTCCGCCCTGGGGCTTGCCAATGTGGAAGCCATGGACGGTTATAGGCTCACCGACCGGCTTACCCCCCGGCAGTTTTCCGAACTGCTGGACCTGGACTATGAGGCGGCCCAGCTGCTCTACGCCGCCTATGCCGCCAGCGACGCGGACTATGCCAAGATCGTCAACGGGCTCTCCTCCTACAGTGTTCCCCTCATCGATATGGTTTGCTTCCTCTATGATGAGGTGGATCAGGGCTATATCACCCTGGAGGCCGATTTGCGCGGCACCCTGGAAGAGGCCTATGAACAGATGAACAACGCCCGTCTCCAATTGCAGGGCGAGGACTACAGCCGCATGCTGGTCTATCTGAATTTGCCGGAAGAGGGCGCGGAGACCTTCGCCTTCCTGGACGAGCTGCATGCGCTCGCCGGAACGTATTACGACGGCACGGTCTACGTGGTGGGCGAGTCCACCAGTCAATACGATCTGTGCAAGACCTTCGAGCGGGACAATTCCGTGGTGGGGGTGGTGTCCATCCTCATCGTGCTGATGGTGCTGCTGTTCACCTTTAAATCGGTGGGTCAGCCCATCCTGCTGGTGCTGGTCATCCAGGGCAGCATCTGGCTCAATTTTGCCGTGCCAGCCCTGACGGGGAGGCCTCTGTTTTTCATCTGCTACCTGATCGTCAGTTCCATCCAGATGGGCGCCAATATCGACTACGCCATTGTCATCTCCAGCCGGTTTGGGGAGCTCAAGCGGACCATGAACCACCGGGACGCCATCATTGAGACGATGAATCTGGCGTTTCCCACCATCATCACCTCGGGGCTGATGCTGGCCATCGCCGGCACGCTGATCGGCCGGCTGACTTCCGAGGCTGCCATCGCGGGCATCGGACAGTGTCTGGGCCGGGGCACCTTTATCTCGATTTTCCTGGTGATGCTGGTGCTGCCGCAGATCCTGCTGCTGGGGGACAGGGTCATCGAGAAGACCTCCTTCAGCGTGAGCCTTCCCCTCCAGTCCCGCAGCGCCAGCGGGAGCGTGCGGCTGGACGGCCTGGTTCGGGGTACGATTTCCGGTGAGATTGTGGGTGTCGTCCACGCCCGGGTAAAGGGCGACGTGAACGTCAACGTTCTGCCCGGAGAGGTCACAGAGGGAACGGAGGACCGCCATGAAGAAACTTGAACGGATATTTGCCCTGCTGCTGGCGGCTGTGCTGTGCGTGGGGCCGGCTGCGCCTGCGGCCGCGGCGCGGGCGGCGGAAAATGAGATCGAGATTCGTTCTGCGCAGGATTTGGCGCAGCTTGCCGAACAGTGTGCGCTGGACACCTGGTCGGAGGGGAAAATCGTACGGCTGCGCTGCGACCTGGATCTGAGCGGGATGGAATTTGAGCCGATCCCGATTTTCAGCGGCACCTTTGAGGGACAGGGCCATACCATCAGCGGCCTGCGGATCGGAGCGGAAGATTCCATTACCGGACTGTTCTGCATCGTGGCGGAGACCGGACTGATCCGCAATCTGATCGTGGCGGGCAGCGTCTGTCCGTCCGGGGCGCAGACGCAGGTGGGGGGGATCGCCGGGATCAACTGCGGAAAGCTGCTGAACTGCACCTTTTACGGGGCGGTGTCCGGGGACGGTACCGTGGGCGGGATCGCGGGGCAGAATGAGGCGTCCGGGAGCATCCGATCCTGTACCGTATCCGGAAGCATCCGGGGAGAGCACTATACCGGCGGCATCGCCGGGAAAAATGCGGGGAGCATTTCCAGCTGTACCAACCGTGCCAGTGTGAACACGCTGGCCGCCGACGGGCAGAGCGGCCTGTCGGAGCTGGAGAGCGATCTGGTCACAGCGATCACCGACACGGATACCACGGAACTGGTGGACAGCGCCACCGATACCGGCGGCATCGCCGGATATTCCTCCGGCCTGCTGCTGAGTGATTCCAATTACGGCAGTGTGGGCTATCCCCACGTAGGCTACAACGTAGGAGGCGTGGTGGGGCGCTCCAGCGGGTATCTCAGCGGCTGCATCAACCACGGCCGGGTGAACGGCCGTAAAGAAGTGGGCGGCATTGCAGGGCAGATGGAGCCGGATATCATCCTTGTGGCCGACGAGGACGGACTTTCGCGCCTGGAGGAGGAGCTGAACCGCCTGAACGCCATGGTGGACCGGGCCCTGCGGGATATGGATGAAAGCTCCGATACCATCTCCGGCCGGTTTGAACAGATCTCCGGTTATACCGATTCCGCGCTTGCACAGACCAAAGGACTGGCGGAGGGGGCGGCGGATTGGTCGGATGAAAATTTGACGCAGATCAATCGCTTTTCCCAGCTGCTGGCCGATACCCTGGAGCGGACTGCACCGCTGCTGGAGCAGCTGGAGGACGTATCCGGGCAGGTGGACGGCGGAATCGAATTTCTGCAGCGGGCGCTGGAGCAGCTGGTCCCGGTGATCGCGCTTGGCGGCGATGGACTTGAGGATCTGCAGCTGGCGGCGGATGATCTGGATGCCGCCAACCAGAGCGCAAAGGCCGCCCTGGAGCAGATCGAGACTGCGCTGGCGCTGGCGGGGAACGCCTTGACGGTGGAGGACGAGAGCGCGCTCCGTCAGGGCTTGGCGCAGGCGGCGCAGGGAATCGACGAGCTGGGGACGGCGCTGGAGGCCATGGGACGGGCCTTGGGCCAGATCGGAGATGGCTTGGCGCCGACGGAGGACTGGAAGGAACTGCTGGAGCGGCTGGATGCGCTTCAGCCTGCTTGGGACGAACTGGCCGCCGCGCTGCAAGCCGCCGCCGACGGCCTGCATAGCGTGGCCCGGGGGGTGTGCGCCGTGCTGGACAATGTGAATCTGGATACCCGGAGCCTGTCCGATGCCCTGGATCATGTGGTTTCGGCTGTTTTACAGATGAGCCGGGCGGCGGACCGCACGGAGGCCGCCGCCGGTCATCTGCGGGATACGCTGGCAGACGGCTGTCTGGCCGCGGGACGGCTGGAGGAGGCGGTACAGACCCTGGCAGACGCGGCAGGGGCCTTTGCGGACGCGGCCGCGTCCGCGACAAGGCTGGTGGGGGACGGGTACCGCCTGTTCCGGGACTTGTCTCAGGAACGTGTGATCCAGTTTGCGCCGTTGAGCGACGGGATGCGTGCATCCGGAAACGCCCTGTACGCGGCCATGGAGGGCCTATCGGAAGAAATGGATGGACTCAGCGGCGCGGTGCATGCCGCGGCGGGAACGCTGACGGAGGACCTTCAGGCCGTCAACGGGCAATTCCTGGTGGTGATGGAGCGCTTTTTGGATCTGCTGCGCGGCAGTGGAGCTACCTCGTCGGCGGACCGCTTTGCAGACACCTCGGAGGAAGACTGGAGCGCCGCAGCCAGCGGAAAGGCGGCCGGCTGCGTCAATTATGGCGCGGTGGCCGGGGACCGCAACGTGGGCGGGATCGTAGGCGCTATGGCGGTGGAGTACGATTTCGATCCGGAAGACGATCTGACCGCCGATGGCGGCAGTATTCTCAACGCCCGCTATGAGGCCAAGGCGGTGGTGCAGCACTGCGTCAACCGGGGCGCGGTGGAGGTGAAAAAGGATTGTGCCGGCGGGATCGTGGGGCTCATGTCCCTGGGCGTCGTGGTGGACAGCGAGGGCTACGGTTCCATTTCTTCCGGCAGCGGCAGCTATCTGGGCGGTATCGCCGGGCAGTCCGCCTCCGCCATCCGGCGCTGCTGGGCCAAGTGCCTGCTGTCGGGCGGGCGCTATACCGGCGGGATCGTGGGCGCGGGGAGTGTGGTCACCGACTGCCGCGCGCTGGTACGGATCGAGGATGCCGTGCAGTTTGCCGGGGCCATCTCCGGCAGCGTGGACGGGACCTTTTCCGGCAACCTGTTCGTATTGGATACGCTGGCGGGCCTGGACCGGTTCAGCTACTCCGGACGGGCCGAGCCGGTAGACTATGATACGCTGCTGTCTCTGGAGGGAGCTCCGGCGGAGTTCGGAACCTTCTCGCTGTGTTTTTGGGCGGACGGCGCGCCGGTTGGAACGGTGGCATTCGACTATGGAGGCTCGCTGTCCGCGGAGGAGGTTCCGGATGTCCCGCCCAAGGAAGGTTATTCTGCCGCCTGGAGCCGGACCGAGTTTGATCAGCTTACCTTCGACGAGACGGTAGAGGCGGTCTATACCCCATGCGTAACCGCTCTGGCCGGCGGCCGGCAGCGGGAGTCAGGGGGCAGCGTGTTTCTGGTGGAGGGCAGCTTTACCGGGGAAGACGTCCTCTCCGCCGTCCGGAGCGGGACCGGGGAGGATGCCGGCGAGACCTGGGCGCTGACCATCCCGGCGGATGGCGCGGCAGTACATACCGTGCGCTATCTGCCGCGTCCCGGCGAGCGGGTGAGCGCCGTCCGTGTGCTGGAGGACGGTGTGTGGCAGGATACGGCGTATTCCTACTTCGGCGCCTATCTTCAATTTCAGGCGGCGGGATCGGCCGTGACCGTTTCCGTGAGCTACGGCGGGGCGGGGGGAAAAATCGCCATCGCCGCGGCCGCAGTCCTGGCGGCTGTGAGCGTTGGGATGCTGCTGTGTCTGCACCGGAAAAAGCGGCGCAGGCAGACTGTGGAGAAATAAGAAGGCCCCCGGAGCACGCGCTGCGTGCTCCGGGGGCCTTGATGGTTTTACAGTGATGCACACTTGGCCTCGATATCGGCCTCGCAGGCCTTCATGGCCTGAAGCGTCCGCTCCAGCAGTTCCGGCAGCTCCCAACCCAGCGCTTCCGCCCCCTGGGCGATGGTCTGGCGGGAACAGCCGGCGGCAAATTTTTTGTCCTTATATTTCTTCTTCAGGCTGGAGAGTTCCATATCCTGTACGCTTTTGGAGGGGCGCATGAGGGCGGCGGCCCCGATGAGGCCGGTGAGCTCGTCCACAGCGAAAAGGACCTGTTCCATTGGGTGCTCCGGCTTGGCATCCGCCCCGGTCATGCCCCAGCCGTGGCTGACGACGGCGTGGATCAGCGCGGCGTCCGCGCCGCGAGCCTCCAACAGTTCCCGGACCTTGACGCAATGCGCGTCGGGCCACTGTTCAAAATCCAGGTCGTGAAGCAGGCCGACCTGACGCCAAAACTCCGCCTGTTCTCCATAGCCCAGCGCATCGGCAAACCAGCCCATTACGGCCTCGACCGTCAGGGCGTGGCGGAGATGAAACGGCTCCTGGTTGTATTCCTTCAGCAGGTCCCAGGCCTGCTCGTGGGTAAACTGCATGAAAATCGGCTCCTTTGCTTCCGTTTTGTATCATGATACCATAACAGCCGCCCTCCTGTAAAGCCCTTGCGGCGGAGCGGGGCCTGTGTTAGAATGCAGGAAGGAGACCGGGAGGGGGGCGCCCGTTTTCCTTCCCGGTCCATGGGATCAGGAGACTGTCCGGAGAAGACCGGGCGGCATTTGAACAGGAGGCATTCGATATGAACTATGAGATCGTCGGCGAGCCCATGCCCGTGGTGATCTGCCATCTGGCGGGGGGAGAATCTATGATTACGGAGCGCGGTTCCATGGTATGGATGAGCCCCAATCAGCAGATGCAGACCTCGGCGGGCGGGCTGGGCAAGGCTTTTGGGCGCATGTTCTCCGGGGAGTCGATCTTTTTGAATACTTATACTGCCCAGGGGGACGGCATGATCGCCTTCGGCTCCAGTTTTCCCGGCTCGATCCGGGCGGTGGAGATCACTCCGGAGCACCCTGTGGTCGTGCAGAAGAGCGGTTTTTTGGCCGCAGAGCCGGGGGTGGAGCTTTCGGTTTTTTTCCAGAAAAAGCTGGGCGCCGGCTTCTTCGGCGGCGAGGGCTTCATCATGCAGAAACTTTCAGGCCGTGGCACGGCCTTTCTGGAGGTAGACGGATACGCGGTGGAGTACGAGCTCCGGGCCGGTCAGCAGATGGTGGTGGATACCGGAAACCTGGCCATGATGGACGCCGCCTGTTCCATTGAGATCCAGTCTGTCAAGGGGGTAAAGAACGCGCTGTTCGGCGGCGAGGGCCTGTTCAACACCGTGGTCACCGGGCCGGGACGCATCGTTTTGCAGACCATGCCGGTCAGCGGCGTGGCGGCCGCGCTGGCGCCGTTCTTCCCGTCGGGCAACTGATGTGTATACGCTCATGAGCCTCCCGTTGGCGGCGGATGTACTGGAGGAGTACGCGGCGGAATTGCCCGCGGCGGTCGCAGCCTGCGGCTGTGACGGCCTGGAGGGCGTATGGGGCGGCGTGGAGCCGCCCTGGAGCATTCCGGAAGGACTGCGCTTCGGGTATCATCTGACCTTTTATCCGGACTGGCTGGACTTCTGGCGGGGGGACCGGGCGGCGCTGATGCGGAAATTCGGCTCTGAGCCGGTCTGGAGGGCGTTTTACGGCGGGGCGGAGGGGGAGCAGACTCTGCTGGACCTTTATCGGGCGGATTTGAAGCGGGCGTTGGCGTGGGGGGCGCGGTATGTGGTCTTCCATGTGTCCGACGTATCCATCGAGGAGGGATATACCTACCGCTGGGAACACAGCCACGCGGCGGTGATCGACGCGGCGGCGGAGCTTGCCAACCGGCTGCTGGACGGCCGGGACTGGCCTTTTCAGTTCCTGGTGGAAAACCAGTGGTGGCCCGGCTTCACCTTCACAGACCCGGCCCTGACCGGTAGCCTGCTGGAGAAGATCCACTTTGCGCGCAAAGGGATCCTGTTGGATACGGGACACCTGATGAACACGGACCGGAACCTGCGTACCCAGGCGGAGGGGGCGGCCTATATCCACCGTATGCTGGACGCCCACGGAACGCTGTGCCGGTATATCAAGGGCGTCCATCTGCATCAGTCCCTCAGCGGTCCCTATGTCCGTGCCCACACAGGCGCGCTGCCGCCTCTGCCGGAGGACTATCTGGAGCGGTTTGCGGCCAGCTACCGCCATATTTTGAATATTGATACCCACCGGCCCTGGACCGATGGGGCGGTTCGGGGACTGGTGGAACGAATCGCACCGGACTATCTGGTCCATGAGCTCTGCGCCCATGACCGCGCAAGCCGGGCCGCGGCGGTCCGGCGGCAGAACCTTGCGCTGGGAAGCTGATGGGAAACGGAGGGGTTTGCCAACGGAGCGTTTTCTGTTATAATACGGAGGAAGAAACGACCTGCCTTGCGGTTTGGAGGATACATGCGGCATCCGGCCTGACAGGTACAGGAGGGGAGGAAGCGTCTTGAATCAGCTGCAAATCGAATATTTTCTGGCGGTGGCCCGCAACCGGAGCTTTACGCGTACGGCCCAGGAGCTCTATGTGACGCAGCCTGCCATCAGCCGGCAGATTTCCTCCCTGGAGGCCGAACTCGGCTTTACCCTGTTTGACCGTACCAGCAAAAAGACCAGCCTGACGGCGGCGGGGATCTTGTTTTATAATTATTTCACCCGCTGCCGGGAGGCGTTCTCCGCTACGGTGGAGCAGGCGCGCCAGGCCAACAATGCCCAGGCTGGAGTGGTGGCGGTGGGGTGTCCCTCCGGCTGGGACGTATCCGGCTTTTTTCCGGAACTCATTCAGCGCTTTCGATCCTCCTACCCCAATGTGGGCCTGACTATGGAGAGCCGGGATTTCCTGGCGCTGATCGAGGCCCTCAAGGCAGAACGGTTGGATGTGGTCATGACCATCGACCATGCCGCGGAGAAGAACCCGGCCCTGGCGGTGCAGCGGCTGACGGAAATCCCGCGCATCATCCTCTACTCCGCACGCAGCCCCCAGGCGGCGCTGGCCAGCCCCAAACCGGCGGATTTTCGGGACGAGACCTTTGTGGTGGTAGTGGACGACGACGCCAACCGAACCTGCGCGCTGGTGCGGGAGTATTGCGCGCAATACGGCTTCATCCCAAAGCTCCAGATCGTTCCGACCATCGAGTCCATGGTCCTGTGGGTGCAAAACGGCATGGGGGTGGCCGTCATGGACGGCTGGGCGCGCGAGGTGACCAATGACGCGTTCCGGTATATCACGCTGGACTCCAGCCATGAGGTGATCCTGGTCTGGCGTAAGGCGACCCAGAACCCGGCGGTCCCCCTGCTGGTCAACGAACTGACCCGTCTGGCCCAATTCCGGGTGTCCGGCGCATCCTGAGGCGGCCTTAAAAACGGCGGCCCCTGCAGACCGCGTAAGGCGACAAGCCGCCAACGGCGGTCCGTTTTGAGCTTTCGCAGGCGCACATGCCATCGAAGAAGGCGTTATTTTCGGCACACTGAGGCAGCCCCGGCGGTTCGATACCGCCGGGGCTGCCTTTTGTGATGCGAGCCGGGACTGTACCTGCAGTTGGGCCTGCGGGGGCCAGCGGACGGACCTGCAGGCCCGCTGCAGCGCTGCGTCCTGGCACAGGACTAACCGCAGTGGACAAGTAAGCAAGAAATATGCCAGCTTTGGTTAAAATATATAAAAAAGATACTTGCAAACAAAGGGCGACTGTGATATTATATGTCCAAAAGATAGAATGTACGTACATTAAAGCGCTTGGACGAAGGGGGCACGACTATGGATGGGGACTATATCCTGGGGATTGACCAGGGCTCGACCGGTTCGAAGGTCATCGTGGTGGACCGGAACGGAGCGGTGGTGTGCAGCGCCTATCGAAAGATCAACAGCTACTATCCCCACGAGGGCTGGCTGGAGCACGATCCGGAAGAGATTTGGGCTTCGGTCCGGGATGGGCTGTTGGAGGCGGCGGCAGCATTTGATTTTGCACAGATCCGTGCGATCGGCATCACCAATCAGCGTGAAACCACCATCCTCTGGGAGCGGGCGACCGGAAGGGCGCTGACGCCCGCCATCAGCTGGCAATGTGTGCGCAGCGGGGAGATCGTAAAGCGGTGGGAGCCGTTTGCCGACGAGATCTCGGAAAAAAGCGGCCTGATGAACAACGCCTACTATTCCGCCAGCAAAATCGCCTGGGCGCTGGAACAGGACCCCGGCCTGCGTGCGCGGGCGGAACGGGGAGAGATCTGTTTCGGCAATATCAACACCTGGATTTTGTGGAAGCTGACCGGAGGACGGGAGCATCTGACGGATTCGGCCAACGCGGGACGGACCCTCCTGTTTGACGTACGCAAAAACCAGTGGGACGACGCTCTCATGGAAAAAATGGGGATCCCGCCACAGATGCTGCCCGAAGTGCGGCCCTGTGACGCCCGCTTCGGCCTTGCGGTAGAGCCGCGGGAAGCGTTCCAAAAACCGCTGCCGGTCATGGCCTCAATCGGGGACCAGATGAGCGCCCTGTTTGGACAGACGTGTTTCCGGCGGGGGGAGGCCAAGTGCACCATCGGCACCTGTCTCAATCTGGTGACCTATACGGGCCGCTACGAACCGCCGGCCAACGGCATTCTTCCCGCTATCGCGGCAAACCGGTCCGGAGAGCTGACGTATGAGCTGGAGGGCGGCGTTTATGTAGCAGGCTCCATCAATGAATGGCTCACCGATCAGTTGGGGATCGCGGACAGTCCCAAAGAAATCGATGCGCTGGCCATGCAGGTGGAGGATTCGGGCGGGGTCTATTTTGTGCCCGCGTTTCAGGGACTGGGCGCTCCCCATTGGAATTCGGGAGCCAGGGCTTTGATCATCGGCCTGTCCAGGTTCCATGATAAGCGCCATATCTGCCGGGCGGCAATCGAGTCCATTGCTCTGCAGACCAACGATGTGATGGATACGCTGAAACAGCGTTTCGGACTGAAAATCCACACGCTGCGCGTGGATGGCGGTGTGGCCAAAAGTGATTTTGTCCTGCAGAGCTTCGCGGATATCCTGGGCTGCCGGATCGAGCGGCCCGCCAACACCGATCGAACGCCCATGGGGGCGGTATATCTGGCGGGGTTGGCGTCCGGGCTGTGGCAGGATAAGGAACAGATTCGGAGCTTGTGGGTATTGGATCGAGCCTTCGAGCCGGATATTGACCCGGCGGCGCGGGAGAAATTGCTTGCAGGCTGGAGGGAAGCGGTCAAGCGGTCGCTCGACTGGGTCAGATAATAGAAGAGGAGGTTCATCGTGAGTTCGGAAAAAGCGTGCCTGGAGTTTCAAAATATCGGTATGGAGTTTCCGGGCGTAAAAGCCCTGAGCGACGTATCCTTTTCGATCGGCCAGGGAGAGATCCATGCACTGATGGGAGCCAACGGCGCCGGAAAGTCCACACTGATCAAGATTCTGGCTCGGGTCTACCAACAGACCTCCGGCGATATCCTGCTCCATGGACAGAGCCTGTCCAAGTCTACGGCAGGCAATATCCGTGATTATGGGATCGACTTTATTTTCCAGGAGCTGGAGCTGGTACCCGGTTTTACTGTGGCGCAGAATATCATGATCGGGATCGAGCCCCGCAGCAAAGCCGGCCTGATCGACTGGACAAGGATGACCAGCGAGGCGCAGAAGGCGCTGGATGGGTTCATGCCCGGCGTTGTGGACGCCTCAGCCCAGATTTCCGAGCTGTCCGTGGCCAAACAGCAGATCGTCTGTATCGTCCGTGCCCTGTACCGCAACCCCAAGATACTGGTTCTGGATGAGCCGACCAGCCGCCTGAGCGCCTCCGAGACCGATGCGCTTTTCGACGCCATCCGGCGGTGCAAGGCGGAGCGGGAGATCACGATCATCTACATATCCCATCGGCTGGAGGAGCTGTTCAAAATTTGTGACCATGTCACGATACTGCGGGACGGCGTCTACACCGGCACCTGGCCGCTGGGAGAAATCACACAGGAAGAACTCGTCTATAAAATGGTGGGCGTGGTACAGGGAAGCGGGGAGCATCGGCCGATGGACCCCGCGCTGGAAGGCAAGGAGCCTGTGCTGAAGGTAGAGCATCTCAGCGTGCGCGGACTGATCGAAGACGTGTCCTTTGCGGTAAGGCCGGGAGAGATCCTGGCGCTTACCGGAGCGGTCGGTTCCCGCAAGACGGAGATCATCGAGGCCATCATGGGCATACGGGGGACGGATGCGGGGACCGTCACCCTCGATGGAAAGGAGATCCGGCTTACCGGCCCCCGGTCGGCCAAAAGGCATGGGATCTGCCTGATCCCGGAAGACCGGCGGAGAAACGGGATCGTCCCGGATTTTACCGTGCGGGAGAACACGACGATCGCCTTTCTGCGCAGATTCACCGGAAGGCTGGGCCTGATCCGGCAGAAGCGGGAGCGGGCGTCCGTAGAGGAGTTCTGCGCCAAGCTTCAGGTAAAAACGCCCGGGACCGAGGTCCCCGTCAAAACGCTCTCCGGCGGAAACATCCAAAAGGTAGTCGTGGCCAAATGGCTGGTAGGGGACTCCGGCATCTATTTCTTCGATGAACCCACGGTTGGGATCGACGTACGGGGCAAAAGTGAGATCTACGCCCTGATCCATGAACTCGCGGGTCAGGGAAAGGCCGTCGTGGTGGCGTCATCCGAAATCGACGAGGCGATTTCCATCAGCGACCGTATGGTGATCCTTTTCAATGGACGGGTCGTATCGCGGCAGGTGTCCTGTCAGGCCAACCGGGAGGAGATCGTATACCTGACGATGGGGGGACGGGAGCATGGATAAAAAGAGAGCGGACAGGACCGGCATGACGCTGGCAAAGTTCTTTGATGTGTGGGGCTCGCTGCTTACCTTTGCGGTCCTGATCGCCGTGTTTTGCCTGCTGTCGGGCAGCTTCCGGACGGGGACCAATCTGATCAATATTCTTACACAGAGTGCGCCGACGCTGATTATCGCCCTGGGCGTGACCTTCGTCAACATGAGCGGTGAGAGCGATCTCTCGCTGGGCGGTATCGTGGGGCTTTCCGCCTCCCTGTTCTGCGGCTTTATTGCAAACGGCAGCAGTCCGCTGCTGGCGGCGGCGGTCAGCATCGGCGCGGGGGCGCTGTTCGGACTGCTCAACGGGATTTTGGTGGCCTGCGCGGGACTGAGCTCCTTTATTACGACCATCTCGATTATGTTCCTGACCCAGGGTCTGGAGTATGCGTACTGCGGCGGCAGCAGCCTGTGGGTACGGGATCACCCGGTGGTCAAGGTGGTCACCGCCTCGGTGGGGCCGGTGCCGGTGATGGTGATTCTGACCCTGGTGCTCTTCGCGGCGGTCTACCTGGTGATGCATCAAACCAAGCTGGGGCTGCACATCCAGGCGGTCGGGCTGTCCCAGGACGCGGCAAAGTTTGCGGGGATCTCGGTCAAGCGGATCAAACTGGTCATGTTTGTGCTGGCGGGGGTGTTCTACGCACTGGGCGGGATGCTCAACGCGCTGCGCTCCAGCGGTTCGATCATCTATTCCGGGCAACGGCTGCTGCTGCCGGTACTGGCCGTGACGTACATCGCCAAAACGATCTTGGGGACGAAGCGGGCCAATATCCCCGGTATTCTGGTGGGGGCTTTGATGCTCACCTCCATTTCCACGGCGTTCACGCTGCTCAGCATGGAGTTTTACTATACGCTCATCGCGCAGGGCATCGTACTGCTGTTTGCCGCCATCCTCTCGGTCAGCAACCGCAGCGTGATGCTTCAGGAAGACTTGAGATAGGGGGGAGCGGGATGAAAACAGACCTGATAAAAGGACGGCTGGGCCGGTTGAAGCAGCTTGGCACCCTGCTGATCTACCTGGCCATGGTACTGATCTTCACGCTGCTCAAGCCCAATTACCTGACTCTGACCAACTTTCGCTCCATCCTGATCCAGGCCGCCATGCTGGGGATTATCTCCAGCGGAATGACGCTAGTGATGATGACGGGCGGCGTGGATATGTC
Organism: Flavonifractor sp. DFI.6.63; assembly: GCF_024462255.1. Lineage (NCBI taxonomy): Bacteria > Bacillati > Bacillota > Clostridia > Eubacteriales > Oscillospiraceae > Flavonifractor > Flavonifractor sp. DFI.6.63. Next base: position 45,270 of record NZ_JANGBE010000011.1, read on the forward strand.
GGTGGGTGCGGTGGCCGGCGTATCGACACTGGCGGGCATGTGGCCTGTAGTGTTCGATGAGCTGCCTCTGGCGGTAGGGATTCTGATCGCTCTTGGAATCGCTCTGGCCTTCGGGCTGATCAACGGCATCTGCATCTCCCGCCTGGGCATCGCGCCCTTCGTGGCCACGCTGGGCACAATGTTCCTGGCCCAGGGGCTCCAGTATTTATTTAGTGAGGGGGGCATGTCCATCTCCTATGGGTTTCCCGCGACCTATAAGTTCCTGGGTTCCGGCAGTCTGGGACCGTTCCCCATGCCGCTGGTCCTCTTCCTGGTGCTCCTGGCGGCACTGGTTCTGGCGACCGAATATGCCCCGGCGGGCCGCTATCTGAGGGGTACCGGACTCAACCAATTTGCCAGTGAGCTCTCCGGCGTAAAGATCCGTTCCTTTACGCTGCTGTCCTATGTGCTGTGCAGCTTGCTGGCCGCGGTGCTGGGGCTGGTATTGGGCGCCTCCCAGGCATATGTGTCCCCGGATCACGGCTCCTCGTTCCTGATGGATTCCCTGCTGGTCGTTTTGCTGGGCAAAACGCTGGTAGGGGGAAGAATATCTATTTACGCGACCGCATTCGGCGCCCTCTTTCTGCGCTCTTTTGAGACCGGCCTGTCCATGATCGGCATCCCGGTTACAGCCCTCAATGTGTGCAAGGGGACGCTGCTGGTCATCATCCTCCTGTTGGCGCTGGTCCGGCAAAAGCGCAGAGGAGGCAGTTGAGATGGCCGGGCGGTATATCGCCACCATCGACTGCGGCTCGTCCAATGTGCGCTGCATCCTGTTTGATATGCAGACCGGCCGGCAGATCGGCGTGGCGTCCCGCGACTGGTACGTGCCTCAGAACAGTACGATCCCCGGGGCCTATGACTTTGATTCCAGACTTAATTGGCCCCTGGTGTGCGAATGCACCCGGAAAGCGCTGGCGTCGGTAGACCCTGCCGATGTGGTGGCAGTGACCGCCTCCGGGTTTCGCCATGGGATATTCTGTATGGACCAGAGCGGCCAGGAAGTGCTTTACGGCTGCTTCAATATGGATAGCCGCATGGACGGCGAGGAACTGCGGGAAGCCGGTCTGGAACGGGAGGTGTTCGACCGGGCAGGGGATTGGCCCACCCTGCACGGCCTGCCCCGGCTGATGTGGATCAAGCGTCACGATCCCAAGGCGTTTGACCGGATGGGAAAATTTATGCTGGTCTCGGATTGGGTGGTTTATCGGCTGTGCGGCGAGATCGCTGTGGAGCCGGGAAACGCCTCCTCCACGCTCCTGTTGGATCTGCATACCCGCCAGTGGTCGGAGGAGCTGATGCAGCGCTGCGGCCTTCCGAAGGAGATCTTCCCGCCAGTGGTGGATGCTGGAACGGTGCTTGGACGGGTAGGGGCGGCGGTGGCCGAGCAGACCGGGTTTGCGCCTGGTACGCTGGTAACGGCGGGCGTGGCCGATACCCAGGCCGGCCTGGTGGGCGTTGGCGCGATGGGGGTGGGGACCTCGGCGATCGTAGGGGGGACCTACTGGCTGGACTGCCACATCGCGGATGAGGCGCATACCGACCCGGAGTACCGGACCCGCCTGAGCTGCCACTCGGAACGGGGCGAGTGGATCTATGAGGGCGTTGGCTTTTATGTGGGACTCACCGTTCGCTGGTTCCGCGACGTGTTCGGCGCCTACGAGAAGGAGACCGCACGGGCCTGCGGACTGGATCCCTACTATCTGCTGGACCGGCTCACCCTGGATGTACCGGCCGGAAGCTATGGCCTGCAGGTCTTGTTTTCCGATGTGGCCAACCAACAAAACTGGCGGATGTGCGCCCCCACCTTCCTGGGGTGGGACATCCTGGATCCCGCAAAGAGCCATCGGGGCGTATTTTTCAAGGCCATCCTGGAAAACGCCTGCTATCAGGCCTTTGGAGAGTATGCAAACGTGGGGCGGATCACCGGACGGACGGACCTGCCGCGGCAGCTCGTACTCTCGGGCGGAGCGGCCCACAGCCCGGTATGGTGTCAAATTCTCAGCGACGTGCTGGGAAAGCCCGTGATCACGCCAGTGGAAAAGGAGGGAACGGCGATCGGCGCGGCGATTTACGCCGCCGTGGGGGCGGGGCTCTACCACAGCACGGACGAAGCGGTGAAGGCGCTGGTACGGCAGGAGCGCGTCTACGAACCGGATCTTGGAAACCACGCCGTCTATCTGGAGGAATACGCCCGGTGGCGGGCGCTGTATGAGAACGGACTGGACCTGCTGGAGCGCGGGCTGGTCAAAAGTATGTGGCAGCCGCCCCTTACACGGAGCGAAACGCAGAAGGCCAACCCATGGAAGCTGCGCTGAGCGCCCTGGGCCCTGGTTGAAGGAGGGGGAGACTTTCCGACGCAAGCCCGGCAGCAGTTGCGTGAAATGAGCGCGCTTCTGAAAAAGAGCGTTTTCACGGCAGGGGAGGAGCCAGGCCGGCGCACTCGTTTCGGATCATCCCCGCCCGGCGGTGCCGGGCGGGGGAAGCAAGATGTGAGGCTGTGCGGTCCAGCGGCAAAAAGCGCCTTCCATCGCCGCGGACCTGTTAAAAGACGCAGTCCGGTCCCAGGATTGAAACAAGCTCTAATTTTAAAATAAGGAGATCAGACTTATGAGATCGAATGAGGAATTTGCCCGCTACATTGACGCGACCCTGCTGAAGCCAAACGTGACGCAGGAGGATATGCGCCAGCACCTGGAAGCGGCACGGCGGTTCCACTTCAAAACGGTGGCCATCGGCTGTGCCTGGATCCCCTATGCCAAGGAGCTGCTGGCGGAAAGCGACGTGGGGATCGACGCGCCGATCGGCTTTCCAAACGGCTATTCTACAACGGAGTCCAAGGTCTTTGAGACCATCGACGCCTTTGCAAAGGGCGCCACGGAGGCGGATATCCTGATCAACATCGGCTGGCTGCGCAGCGGACGGTATGCCGAGCTGGAAGATGAGCTCAAGCGCTTCGTGGCCGCCGCCGGCGGAAAGGTGACGAAAGTAATTCTGGAGAACTATTACCTTACGGACGAGCAGAAGCGGGAAGGAGTGCGCATCGTCAAGCGGGCGGGCGCGGACTTCGTAAAGACCTCTACCGGCTTTGCCGCCGCCGGCGCGACGCTGGACGATGTCAGGCTCATGGTGCAGGAGGCGGGGGATTCCCTGCAGGTCAAAGCATCCGGCGGTATCCGTACCCGGGAGTTTGCCGAGCAGCTTCTGGATATCGGGGCCACGCGTTTGGGCGCGAGCAATCCGCATTTGCTGATGGTGTAAACAATTTTTGTTGCGTTGAAATGTACATACATTCAAACGAATAAACATAATTATGAACGGAGGTAAAAATGTGAAGAAACTGTCCATCGGCGCGCTGCCCGTCTACCGGGCCGCGGCGCCCAACGTGCGGGACAACCTGATCCTGGTGGACGCCCAGGAAGGGGCGCAGAATCTCTCTGTGGGGATCGGCGTGTACAACAAAGAACAGGCATCCGAGTTCCATACCCATGCGGGGGAGGAAGAGGTAATGATCTACCTCAAGGGACAGGGAATCATGCGCATGGAAGACGGCAGCGAGGTGGAGCTTCAGCGGGGCGACATCACCTATGTCCCGGCCGGAGAAGCGCATAAGCTCCTCAACACGGGGGAAGGGGAATTCGTTTTCCTGTTTATCTATTCCCCCATGGGGCCGGAAAAGAACATCCGCAAATGGGAGACCGTCGAGGGACTCAGCCTCACGCTGGACGATCTGGTCGGGTAAGCCAGCAACCATCGTTGGAAGAAAATACATACGGATTGAAAGGAGAACAGAAATGAAACTGAAACGGCATTTTGCACTGGCAATCGCGCTTATCCTGATGCTCGGCCTGTTCGCAGGCTGCGGAGGAGACACGGCCAATTCCGCCCCATCCGCCGCACCTTCCGCGCCAGCCTCGGACGAGACGCCCTCCGCCGCGCCGGATAGCAGCGCCTCCACCAGCGGAGCGGGGCTGAAGATCGCCCTGTCCTCCCAGCATCTGACCAACGATTTTAACCGCGGCATCCTGGCCGGCGTAGAGGCCAAGGCCGCCGAGCTGGGCGCTGAGCTGATCACTGCAAATGCCCAGGGCGACTCCAACAAGCAGGTATCCGATATCGAAAACTTCCTCACCATGGATGTGGACGCCGTGATCATCGGCGGCGGAGAGGGCCCCGCGTTTGCGCCTGTCATGCAGAAGATGGCCGAACTTGGCATTCCCTGTATTACGGTGGATATCACCTCTGAATACTCCACCTGCAACCTGACCAGCGACAACTTCAACGGAGGCGAGCAGCTGGCGCTGTATGTGACCAACAAACTGGGCGGAAAGGGCAATATTCTGGCGCTGGATACGCCGGGTTGGCACTCGCTGGAGATCCGCCTGCGCATGCTGGATGCGGTCATCATGGACTACCCGGATCTGAATGTGGTGCAGACCATCTCCATCGGTACACAGGATGCGGTAAACAACTACTACAAAGAAGTCAAATCCTACCTGCAGGGCAACAGTGATATCGACGCCATCTACTGCTCCTGGGGCCTGGCGGCCGTCGGCGCCTCCCAGGCTGTGCGGGAACTGGGGCTCCAGGACCAGATATTCGTTGTGTGCACCGATGCCGACCAGGTCGTGCTGGAGGAAATGCGGCAGGAGGACTCTCCGCTGACCGCGGTAGTGGGCCAGTACCCCGACCGGCTTGGTTCCGGGGCGGTGGAGATGGCCGTCAGTGCTGCGAACGGGAACCAGGTGCCCGGCGAGGCATATGCCCCCATCATTCTGATCGAGAAGACCGATCCCAACGCATGGTTCTCCGCGCCCGCCATTATGACGGTTGAGGACGCCTGGACCACGCTGTACCCTGAGGCCTGAGGCAAACGGACCCATACCCGCTCCTGTCCCGCCGGACGGGAGCGGGTATTTTTGAAAGGAGCACTATGGACTATCGGGAAGAATTGCTGCGTACCCCTCAGATCCTGGAGCGGGTCATGGAGGAAAAGCAGGAAGCCGCGCTGACCCGCGCCCCGCTTCTGGTCTTCTGCGGCTGCGGGACCTCCTTTTATCTCTGCAGTCAAATGGCAGGCCTTTGCGGCGTTCAGGGAAGACGGGCGTTGGCGGTAGAGGCTGCAGAGCTGTTGGAGGATGGAATCCGGATCAGGGAGCAGGGGGCGTTTTTTTTATTTCTCTCCCGCAGCGGGGCTTCCAGGGAGACCGTGCTGGCTCAGCGTGCGGCGCAGGAAGCGGGCTTTTCGACCTTTTACCTGGGGTGTACGGCGGGTTCGCCGCTGGATCTGGCTTGCGGCAGCTCCAGAGTGATCCCGTTTGCGCGGGAAGCGCTGGTGCTGGAGAGCTATTCCTCCACGGCGCAGCTTTTATGCCTGGCGCTCTGCTGCGGCCTGAAGGTATCCCCCCGCACGCCCGACCTGGCGCGGGCCGCGCTCGAACAGGCGGAAGCGATCTACCGCAGCGCGCTGACGGGGATGGAGATCCGCCGCATGATCTGTCTGGGCGCGCCCTTTTACCTGCCGCTTTTAAAGGAATTGATGCTGAAAAACGGGGAGATCACTCAGAAATTCAGCGAGGTTTGGGGGCTGCTGGAATTCCGTCACGGACCCCGCTCCTGGGCGGACCGGGACTGTCTGGTCACAGCGGTGCCGGGAGTACGGACCCTGGCCTATGACCGCCGCGTCGCGGAAGAACTGGTGTCTTATGGCTGCCGGGTGCTCTGGTGCGGGCCGGAGCCGCCCGCCGGGACGCTGGCGGTAAAGCTGGAAGCGGCGGTTCGCAGTGTGGAGGAATGTTTGGCGCTCTTGACCTTCCAGACCGGCCTGGCGGCGGAGATCGGGCGGGCCTGCGGCGTGGATGCCGACCATTTGCGCCATGTGGTCGATAGTGTGGGGGAATTATGATGGAACAGATGCTGGCTTTGGTAACGGGCGGCGCCCGCAGTATTGGCCGGGCCTGCTGTGAAGCGCTGCTGAAGGATGGCTATCGCGTGGTTTTCTTCGATGTGGACGACGTCAGCGCGGCGGAGTTTCTTCGGGTGTTTGCGGGAGGGCGGCTGTACTACCGCCACTGCGACGTATCCAGCTTTACCGCGGTGGAGGAACATTGCCGCGCGGTGCGGGAACAGTTCGGGACGGTGACGGTTCTGGTCAATAACGCGGGCATTCAGACCCACTGCCGCTTTGACGCACTGACGGAGGAACTCTGGGACGAGACGCTGGCGATTAATTTGAAGAGCGCGTTTTGTACCTGCAAATGTCTGGTGCCCGGCATGGTGGCACAGGGATACGGCAGGATCGTCAATATCGCCAGTATGAGCGCCCGGCGCGGCTCACGCAGGCATGTACACTACTGTGCTTCCAAGGCGGGGCTGCTTGGATTTACCCGGGCGCTGTCGCAGGAGATCGCAGAAAACGGCGTGACGGTGAATGCGGTCTGTCCTGGGATCGTGGAAAGCGATATGATCCGGGAGACGCTGCAGGAAAAGCGGGAGATCTGGCTCAAGGAAATGCACGTCAAGCGTCTGGGCACGCCGGCCGACATTGCGCGTGCGGTAAGCTTTCTGGCCGACCGGGCGTCCGGATGGATCACAGGCCAGGCGTTTGAGATCAACGGAGGCATCCTGACGCCATAAGTACGAACATATGTAAGGGATAATTTTAGGTTGATATTTTTCTCCAAATATTATAAAATAACAATAGACTGTTACTGTACCCATCGTGGTTCGTCTGTAGATGGGCAGTGCCATTGCTCTTTTGGGAAGGCGGTGCCTGATGGCGACATTAGAAAAAAACTCTCCGATCCCGCTGTATTATCAGCTCTATACCATCCTCCTCAACCGGATCAAGATGGGAGAATTGCAGCCGGGCGATATGCTGCCGACCGAGGTGTCGCTGGTAGAGGAGTATAATGTGAGCCGGGCCACTGTGCGCCAGGCGATTTTGGATCTTGCCCGGAACGGCTATGTGGTGCGTGAAAAATCCAAGGGGACCTTTGTCAAGGATTTCAGCAACACGGTGGGCTACAAGGACCGTGTAAAAGGGTTTACGGCGATCTCCAGCCAAGGCGGAACGATCCCGCTGACATCCAAGGTTCTGGAAAAAGCTGTGGTGATCCCTCCAAAGCCGGTGCGGGAAGCACTTCAGCTGAAGGAGGGGGAGCGGGCCTTTTATCTGCGGCGTATCCGCTATATCCGGGACGAAGCCAACACGTTTGTGGAGGACTGGCTGCCCTACAAAATTTGCGAGGGGATCGAACAGGAGCACTTTACCAATGCCTCCATGTATCAGATACTGGAGGAAAGGTACGGCATCATACCGCATCATGCCGTGCGGACGTTTGAATGCAGCTGTGCGGACACGGAAGAGCAGATCCGGGAGCTGGAGATTCGAAAGCATACCGCTCTGCTGCGCTGTGAAAGCAAAGTTTATGATGCCAGCGACGCCCCGATCGAGTATTATGTCGCCCTGATCAACGGAAAATACACAGTACAGGAATAGCGTCCCCCCGGTCGATGCAGAAAGAGGCTTTATCCCTTTGTGGGATAAAGCCTCTTTCTGGCGGAAGGGAGATTCAATTCTCGCACTTATGGAAGCGCTTGGCGGTTTCTTCGCCGCGGAGGACCCGCAGGCCGCCCAGGGCCAGGGACTGCATCTCGTCCTCGCCGGGGTAGACGACCACGGGCGCGAGGAAGGAAACGTGCTCAGTGATGTAATCAGTCACATACTTGGAGTAGGCGATGCCGCCGGTGAGCAGGATGGCGTCCACCTTGCCGCACACGCCGGGGGCGATCTTGCCGATGTTTTTGCAGACGTTCAGCGCCATGGCGTCGTAGACCAGCCTGGCATGCTCGTCGCCGCCGGCGATCATCTCCTCCGCCTTGCGGCTGTCGGTCGTGCCCAGGTGGGCCATCAGGCCGCCGCGGCTCTTGACCTGCTTCATCATGCTCTTATAGTCATACGCGCCGGTGAAACACAGCTTGATCACGTCGAACATGGGCAGCCCCCCGGCACGCTCCGGGGAGAAGGGCCCCTCTTCGTCGTTGATAAAATCCTCGATCCTGCCGTTGTGATGGAGATTGACGGAGATGCCGCCGCCCAAATGGGCCACGATGACGGTGACGTCCGCATAGGCCTTTCCGTTCTCCCGGGCGTAGCGCAGGGCCGCGGCGCGGGTGTTCAGGTTGTGGCCCATGCCCTTTCGGCGCATGCCGGGCAGGCCGGTGATCTTGTTGATGGGCAGCAGTTCATCCACAGTGATCCCGTCATAGATGAAGGCGGGTATGCCGTACTGCTTGCTCAGGGCGCGGGCGATCATGGCGCCTACGTTGGAGGCATGCTCGTTTTGGGGCTTGTTTTTGAGCTGCCATACCATGTCGTCGTTGACCTCGTAGGCGCCCGCCTCGATGGGGGGGAGCAGGCCGCCCCGGGAGACGATGCCGGTGAGGGACTCCAGGGCCACGCCGTGCTTTTTCAGCGTCGCGATGACCAGGTCCCGGCGGAACTCATACTGGTCGGCCACACAGTCGAAGGCAGCGAGCTCCTCGGGCGTATGAGTGATGGATTCGGTAAAGAGGGGCGTTTCGTCCTCGAACACCGCGATCTTGGTGGAGGTGGAGCCGGGATTCAGGATCAGCAGTTTTTCCATAGTTGCTTCCTCCTCAGCGGGCCGCGGCGGCAGAGATGACGATGGACAGGTATTTCTCCTGAGCGGAGGAGCCGCGGCTGGTCATGACGATGGGGCATTTGGCGCCCACGATGAATCCGGCCATCTTGGCGCCGCAGGTGACGGTGAGCATCTTGCCCATGATATTGCCTGCGTGGATGTTGGGGGCCAGCAGCACGTCGCAGTCGCCGGCACAGGGACTCTGATAGCCCTTGAAGTCGGCGATCTCCTTCGACATGGCGCAGTCATAGGAGATGGGGCCCTCCACGATGCAGCCGCTGATCTCACCGCGCTGATTCATCTGCTTGAGCGCATCGCCGTCCACCGTCTCCGGCATCTTGGGGTTGAGCTTTTCCACACAGGCCAGCACGCCCACCTTGGGCATGTCGTAGCCCATGGTCCGCAGAGCGCCTACGGTGTTCTCAATGATGCATTTTTTCTGCTCCAGCGAGGGATAGGTGACCATACCGCCGTCTACCGGAACGATCAGCTTGTGATAGCCGCTGCACTCAAAGGCGGTAAAATGGCTCATAACGCCGCCCTTGCCCAGCCCCTCATCCTTGTTGACCACGGCTTTGAGCAGCACCGAGGTGTCCAGCTTGCCCTTCATTAGAAAGTCGGCCTTGCCCTGGCGGACCAGACCTACGGCATAGCGGGCGGATTCCGCCGGATCGGGCACGTCAAAGATATCCTCGTCGGCCACATGCTCGCCCAGGTGGGCGAGCGCACGGTCGATGGCCGCCTTGCTACCCACCAGAATGGGGTGGGCAATACCCTCCCTGCGGGCCATAAGGGCGGCTTCGACGGTATGTTCGTCCCCGGCGGCGGCCACCGCCATCCGGGCCATGGTGGGGTGTCCCTTCTGTTTTGCAATCAACTCGTCGAACGTCTTAAAAACCATATTGATCAGTCCTTTCAGATGATGCATCCGGCATCTTGTATCTTGCAAGATTTATTCTGCATTAAGCATATCACATTTCAGCAAAATTGCAAGTTCTTTTTCGGGAAATTACCGAGGAAATCACGGAGCGGGGAAGGGGGAAAGCTTGCATTTTCCGGAGGGTTCTGTTATGATAAATTTATATATTGCAAGATATTACCCTCAACGGATCAGGCACGGCAGCTCCGAGAAAATTTGGGGAGAACAGCGCCCGGCAGGGCGGATGTGAGAAAGGCTCGGCCTTTGTCCACCGGGGCAACGCGGCCCGATGGGAAACCCGCCGCCAGACCGTGCCGTCTTTTATCCATCGAGGGCAGACCGTCCGGAAAAGGAGTCGAATCCATGGCAGCGATCAAGAAGCAATCCCTGGTGGATCAGATCTATCAGCGGTTGAGAGAGAATATCATCACGATGCAGCTCCCCTTGGGCAGCCACCTCAATGTCAACGAGCTGCAAAGCCAAATGGGCGTGAGCTGCACCCCCATCCGGGAGGCCATCAACCGCCTGCAGCAGGAGGGACTGGTGGTATATGAAAACAATGTGGGCGCCCGGGTCCTTATGTTAGACGAGCACGATGTACGGGAGATCCAAGAGTTGGCCGCCACCCTTCAGGTCACGGCGGTCCGTTTGGCGCTCCGGCAGGGGGACCGGCAGCGGATGGCGCTGGAGATCCGGGAGCAGATCCGGCGCTATGAGCAGGCGTTAACGCCGCAGGAAGAAGTAGGAGCGGTCCACGAGCTGGTGGGCGTGTTCTACCACAACTGCGGCAACAAGCGTCTGGACAACAGCATGATCGCCATTCAGGGCCAGCAGCTGCTGCTGCGTTACCTTTACTGCTCCTGTGCGGGACACGGGAAGAACCAGGCCGACTTTGAACGGATCTATCAGGGTGTACTCAAGAATGATCCGGATGCCATCATCGCCGCCCTGCGGGAAAACGCAGAGCGCGCCTTGCCCGGTATCCTGCGCTGTTTGAAAGAAAAGACCAGCTGAGATACGTGAACAGGACCAGTAAAAACGGACAGTGACAGAAGGCCCCCTGATGTAGGGAAATAAACTACATCAGGGGGTCTTGTTATGGGGAAACGGAATTACACACACGTTCAAGCGTTGCTGCCTGAAATCAAGGCTATGCCGGCAGAGGGAAAAACGCAGCGGGAAGTTGCAGGGTAACGGACATCTCTTATATCCACACCAAACAGGGGGTGCTGTATCGTTCCATGATTCGGGACCTCTGCGATAACGGCATTGCAGCCTGCAAGACCGGGAGGCGGCAGACTGTAAATCTGGTCCTGGACACCATTCGTCCGGCGATGAAGAAAGAGAAAAAGAGGGTCGCTGCGGGACTCGGCCTCCACAGCGGCCAGGGATTTCAGTACGCCCCACAAGCATACTTCAATCTGACTCAAGCATACGGCATTACGCTTTCCATGTCAAGGAAAGGCAAGCCATATGATAATGCCATGGCGGAAAATCTCTTCTCCATTCTTAAAACAGAGTGCATTTACCGCCGAAAACCGGCGGCTTTCTCTGAAGCCAACGAGAGGATTGACCGCTATATCCACTTTTACAACCATGAGCGCATTCAGCTAAAGACTGGAGAGGCGCCGCTTGCGCGTCGCCTCTCCACATAAAACTCAATAGTTCCTGCCAGGGCCCCTTTTTGTACGGTCCGCACAACCTGGGGCAGTTCAATCCTCCAAAGCGGCTTTTCCGCTTGATCGAAAAGCTCTTGTGCCCCCTCTGCCGTGGACAGAGGGGGCACATTCATGATTCAGCCGGATTACCGCTGTCCCCGTCCGAGCTCCAGGCCCTTTTCAAAGGCCTGTTTGTTGAGGGGCAGCAGCTTGGGCTTGGAGGCGAGTTTGTGCTCGATGGTCTCCCACACGATAGCGGGATCGATGACCTCGGTATAACCTACGTATACGCCCAGCATGATGACGTTGAGCACCTTGGCGTTGCCCATCTCCAGGGCCAGTTCCGTGACCGGGGCCTTGACCAGCTTCACGTCGCTGCGGCCGATGTCGTCGGAGACGATGGAGCTGTTGATGAACAGATTGCCGCCCTGCTTCAGCGTGGGCAGAAACTTAGCCAGCGAAGGCCCGTTCATGACGATCAGGTCGTCCATCACGTCGCCCAAAGGAGCGCCGATGGCCTCGTCGGAGATGACGACGAAGCAGTTGGCGGTGCCGCCGCGCTGCTCGGCGCCGTAGGAGGGGAAGAAGGTCACATTCTTATCGGTGGAATTGCAGGTGGCGTCCGCCAGAAATTTGCCCAGGGTCATGACGCCCTGGCCGCCGAAGCCGGCTACACACAGATTGGTTTCCATTTCCGCTCCTCCTTACCGGTCCCGAATCACGCCAAGCGGGAACTCGGGCAGCATTTTTTCCTCAATGAAGTCCAGCGCCTTCAGCGCGTCCATACCCCAGTTGGTCGGGCAGCTGGTGACGATCTCTACCATGGAGAAGCCCTTGCCGTCCAGCTGGTTCTGGAAGGCCTTGTGAATGGCCTGCTTGGTCTTGTTCACGTTGGCGGGGGTATTGCAGCTGGTGCGTACCAGATAAGCGGGCGCGGTGAGCTGGTTGAGGATCTCGCACATATGCATGGGGTAGCCGTGCTCCTTGGGATCGCGGCCGCGGGGCGCGGTGGAGGCCTTCATACCGACCAGCGTGGTGGGGGCCATCTGGCCGCCGGTCATGCCGTAGATGCCGTTGTTGATGAAGATCACGGTGATGTTTTCACCCCGGTTTGCGGCGGAGATGGATTCCGCCAGGCCGATGGAGGCAAAATCGCCGTCTCCCTGATAAGTAAAGACCAGACTGTCGGGATTGGTACGCTTCATGCCGGTGGCCACGGCACAGGCACGGCCGTGGGGGGCGGTGGTGTTGTCGTAGGCGATGTAATCCATATGCAGCCCGCAGCAGCCGATGCCCAGCACGCAGGCGGCCTTGTCGACCAGCTTCATTTCGTCCAGGACCTCGCCGATCAGCTTGATGACGGTGGAATGCATGCAGCCGGGGCAGAAGCCGGAGACCTTGTCCTCCTGGATGGTGGTCGTTCTTCCATAGATCTTTTCCATCTTATTTCCCCTCCATGATCTTCTTGGCCGCGTCGAGGACCTTGTCGCGGCTCATAATATTGCCGCCGGAGCACAGGCACGTCTCGATGGGGCAGCGGTCTTTCACGCCTGCGGCCACGTCGGTGACGAACTGGGCGGGGATGGACATCTCCACATCCAGCACTGCCTTGACGCGGCTGTAGTCGATGTGGTCATAGGCCTTGTAGGGGAAGGGATGCAGTGTGATGGGGCGGATCAGGCCGGCCTTGATGCCCTGCGCGCGCAGAAGATCCACGGAAGACTTGCAGATGCGTGCGGAAATGCCGTAGGCGGTCATGACCATCTCCGCGTCCTCCAGCCGGTATTCCTCTACCTGTACATCCTTCTCCCAGGAGGCATACAGGGCGGCGGCGTCCTCGTTGGCTTCCTGCATCCGTACCGTGGACCACTGGCCCGGCTGGATCCAGGAGCGATGGGCGTAGTCCAGCGCGTGGCCCACGCAGGCCCAGGACTGCTTGGACGCCTTGATGGCAGCGACCTCCTCGTCGCTCTTCATCTCGGGCAGCACCACCGGCTCCATCATGGTGCCGATGACGCCGTCGGCCAGGATCAGCACCGGGTTGCGGTCCCGGTCGGCGTAATCAAAGGCCTTGTAGGTCATATCAACGGCCTCCTGCACGGTGGCGGGGGCGAAGACCATCATCTCGAAGCCGCCGTTGCCGCTGGCCTTAGTGGCCTGGTAATAGTCCATCTGGGCGGGCTGGATGGAGCCCACGCCGGGACCGCCCCGGGAGATGTTGGCGTATACCATGGGGATGCGGGCAGAAGCGCAGTAGGAGATGCCCTCGCTCTTCAGGGCGATGCCGGGGCTGGAGGAGGAGGTCATGGACCGGGTGCCCGCAGAGGCGGCGCCGTAGACCATGTTTACGGAAGCGACCTCAGACTCGCCCTGGACGAAGGTGCCGCCCACCTCGGGCAGACGGCGGGAAAAATATTCGGGAATCTCGTTCTGCGGGGTGATGGGGTATCCAGCAAAGAACCGGCAGCCGGCCCGCACGGCCGCTTCCGCGATGGCCTCGCAGCCCTTCATAAATACTCTTGCCATTTCAGTGCCCTCCCTTATTTGTAGATTTCGATGGCCCCGTCGGGACACATGCGGCCGCAGATGCAGCAGCCGATGCAGTCGTCCGGGCTCACAGGTACGACGTATTCGTACCCTTTGGAGTTGACCTTGTCGCCGATGGCCAACACATGCTTGGGACAGAACTTGATGCAATAGCCGCAGCTTTTGCAGCGCTCCGCCACGATTTGGACCTTTGCCATAATGACATCTCCTTCTACCTTCAATTATAATCTTGCATCTTGCAAACCTTGAACAAAAAATTTTTGGAACTCAGTACGAGCCGTCTTCCGGCATCCTGTTCCAGGGATAGGTGAGATACAGGCGGATGGGGAGGAGCGGGGCGGAAACTGCGCCCTTCACTTGCTCGTACAGGGGTTCCCAAACACAGAAAAAGTCCAGGGGCTTGTAGGGGGCGACCAGTTCGGTCAAGGTACGGATCCCGTCCAACACATCCTCCCGGGTGGTGTGGATGCCCAGATTGGGATTGCCGATCAGCTTCAGGTGATCCAGCTGGACGTGGGAGACGCCCAGAGTCTCGCCCAGGACCCGGTCGATGTGGTCGATGGTCATGGACCAGGGGCGGAAGGGATTCATCACGTAGTAGACGGCGGTACGGCTATCGTTGAGCAGGGGAGCGTAGCCGCCGATGGAGCGGGCCCCGATGTAGTCGCCGCCCACGTCCAGGACCGTGTAGCAGCGCTCCTCCCGCAGAAGACGGGTGACGCCGCCGGTCACTGTGGGGGCGTCCATAAACTGCTGCTCACAGTGAAAACGGATGCCCATCGCCGCAAGCGCTTCTCCCTGATCCCGGCTGCGGAACAGGGGCTTGGTCATGTCCAGATCGAAGAGGTGGACCTCTTTACCGCCCTGCTGGTGCAGGGACAGGGCAAAATTGATGGCGATCTCGCTCTTGCCGCTTCCGGCTTCCCCCAGAAAAACGAAGTTTTTCGTCTGTTCCCCCAGCCTGAGGGGGCGCAGGCTGCTGCTTTTTTCCATCGGCATCCCTCCCGGATTCCGTGCTCCTTCCCGTCCCTCCGGGAAGTCTTGCAGGATATAAGATATTGTAAACGTTCTTTCCCATGATTGCAAGAGCAAAATCGAAAAATTCTGCTTTGGCTGGGAACTCCCCCTGACCCGCAGCCGGGTCAGGGGTCAGCGGTCCGGGAAGCATATCAAAAGAACTATTTTACAAACGGCGAGGGGGATGCTATGCTTAACTCATGAGGGCAGGCCCGCGGTTCATGGCCAGATTGCCGCCTTCCCGCAAGTGTGTACGCAGATGGGGCCGGGGCGGTCGGGGATCGCCGTTCGGTTCGGTGCGCGGACCCATATCAAAACGGTTATCGTGAAAAGAGGAAAATAAAGGAGCGAGTGACATGTCGTTTGAGTTTCGTCCCATGCGCAGCCTGATTTTTGTAGACTGCGTCCGTGAGGAGTATCGCCATCGCCTGCAGCACTGGCTGTACAACACCCACATCCCGGACAGCATCTCCAAGTTTACCCCTTACTGTGTGAAGTACGCCTTTTATAACGCGCTTCCGGTGCCGCCGGGCGGCGAACGTTTCGGCACCCGCCGGATGCAGATGACCGAGCATTACTGGCTCATCAACGAAATGCTGCCTGAGATGCGCAATAATGCCTTTGGTGAGGTTATGCCGCCGGAAGTACTGCGCTGGCAGGGCATGCTGCCCGATTCGGACGAAGCGATCGCGCAAATGGCCAATATGACCGGAGAGGAGCACCGCTCCTCCGGCGGCGATAACGGCTGCCCGCCCTTTGTATTTGCCCATGTGCCCATCAACTGGGAGGAGGATTTCAAGGGCGCCGGCCGCACCGTAAAGGATGGCCCCAACTACCGCTGGCAGTTTGTCCTGCGCTGGCCCTGCGAGAAGACCGGTGAGAAGTGGTTCCACGATGTGATGGCGCCCTATTTCCAGAATCGCCCTGAGGTCACCCGCTTCCTGTCCAGCAGGATCTACCACGACGTGGTGGGGTGCCAGTTCCACCGCCTGGTGGAGCTGTGGTTTGAGGGCCCTGACGAGTGGTGCACCGCCATTGAGGCGGCCAAACAGGAATTGGCTCAGCCTGAGTGGGCCAAGGAGGCCCCTGAGGCCGCGCCCCAGGCCCAGTTTCCCTTCCTTAAGTCCAACTTCGGCATTGTGGGCATGTTCCTGACGGATTACGCCGCCAGCGACAATATGACCCAGTTCCGCGGCAACTTTACCATGCGCTGAGCCGGGCGGCCCCGCGTCGGCTTGTCGAAACGATCCCGCAGTGTGCGCAGCGGGCTGCATCTGATCTCAAACATTTTAAAAACCGTGAGGAGGGCGGATATGCACTGCATATCCGCCCTCCTCCTGTTCTTATAAGGCAATCCAATACCGCTGGGTGAGACGTCCGCCTTCCGCAATCGCGCCATCCAGTACGCCGCCGTTTGTCCGAATGGTACGACGGGAGGCCTCGTTTGCGGCGTCGCAGGTGACCAGGACTTGTTTCAGACCCAGGCGGCGGGCCTCCTCCAGCACCAGACGCAGCATCTCCGTGGCGTAGCCCTTCCTGCGCTGGGAAGGGCGTACGCTGTAGCCGATGTGCCCGCCGAAGTGAAGCAAATAGTCGTTGAGGCAGTGGCGGAGCTGGATCATACCGACCAATGAGCCGGCGGCATCCTCCGCCAAAAAAGAGGTGGCAGGGACCATTCCGGAACGCACGCTTTCCGCACGGCGATTGTCCTCCACGGCGGAGAACCACTCCGCAAAGGATTCCGCACGGTCCAGCGCGGCGGTACCGTCCAGACTGTCCCCGGCCCGGAGGAACTCCGCTCGATACGCCCAGATCCGCTCCCGGTCGGACGGCGCGGGGGAGCGTAATGTGATCATAAAATTACCCCCCAAGGCCATGCAGCCGCGCAGCGGCCTCCGCCACGTGACGGGCCAGCACCGAGGTGGTCACCGCGCCAACGCCGCCGGGGACAGGCGTGACGGCGTCCGCCACCGGTTCTGCAGCAGCAAAGTCCACGTCGCCCACCAGCATCCCATCCGCATCCAGGTTGATGCCAACGTCGATGACCGCCTGACCGGGGGCGATATGGGATACGCCCAGCATCCCGGCTTTCCCGGCCGCCGCGATGAGCACGTCGGCCCGGCGGCACTCAGCCGCCAGATCGGCCGTACGGGTGTGGCAGAGCGTGACCGTGGCGTTTCGCTGCAGCAGCAGCATGGCCGCTGGTTTCCCAATGACCAGACTGCGTCCCACCACCACCGCCCGCTTGCCGGTCAGCTCATAGCCGTAGTAATCCAGGATCTCCAGGCAGGCCTGTGCAGTACAGGGGGGAAAGCCGCTGCCGCTGCCAGCAAACACTCCGGCCAGGGAACCGGCGGTGATCCCGTCTACATCCTTGGAAGGGGCGAGCGCGGCACAGACGGCGGCTTCGTCCAGATGCCGGGGCAGAGGGCGAAACAGCAGACAACCATGGATCGCGGCGTCCTGGTTGATCGCTTCGACGATGTGCAGCAGCTCCGTCAGCTCCACTGTATCAGGCAGGATAAACTGCTTTATAGTAATGCCGACCATTTCACAGCGTTTGAGCGCCCCGCGCTCATAGGACAGGTCTTCAGGGCGTTGGCCGACCCGAACGATGGCCAGTGCGGGGGAGACCCCGCGCTGCTTCAAGCGCTCGACCTGGGCGGCCACCCGCTCGCTCAGGGCAGCCGCTACCGGCGCGCCCTTCCAAAGCCGGGCCATCAGGAAAACCTCCTCATCACGGATTGATAGACCTGATCGGCGACGTTCCCATATTGGCTGACCAAATCGTCCGCTTCCTGATTCATAGCCCGTGCAAAGGCCTGGTCGGCTATGCTTTTGGTGTTCACCTTCACATTGAGCCATGCGCCGTAGAGGGCGCTCCGGCAGAAGATGACCCCTGTGCCAACGTCGGAGAGCATCAGAAGACTTCCTTTTTCCAGCATCTCTTTGTGAAGGCCGATCACTTCACAGCTAAGACGCAGGATCTCCATGGGCGCGGCGGCGGCATCCCGCAGACAGCGCTCCAGGACGGCGTCCCGCTGCGGATCGTCCTTGGGGATTGAATAAGCCTTTGAAAGCGGCTCAAAGGCGGCGGCGTCCTGGTCCACCAGCGCCAGCAGCCGTCCGCGCAGGTCCTCGGCCTTCTCCATAAGGACCCTGACGTCCGCCTCCACTGCGGCATACTTTTTCTTTCCAACGGTATAGTTTCCTACCATGGTGCACAGGGCGGCACCCAGCGCCCCCACCAGCGCGGAGGCACCTCCGCCGCCCGGCACAGGGGCCTTGGAGGCCAGTGCATCCAGAAAGCCGCCGCAGGTCTGTTCCGCCGTGTTCACTGTGCTGCTCCCCCTCTCTCCATCAAAACAGGCCGGAGATTCGGCCGTTCTCATCCACATCGACCGTCTCGGCCGCAGGGACTTTGGGCAGGCCGGGCATGGTCATGATATCGCCGGTCAGTGCAACGATGAATCCGGCCCCGGCGGAGACCTTCAGACTGCGCACCGTCACCCGGAATCCCTCCGGAGCACCCAGCAGGGACGGATCGTCGGAGAAGGAATACTGGGTCTTTGCCATGCAGATGGGCAGCGCGCCAAAGCCCAGGGCGGTCAGTTCCGCAGCCTGCTTTTTGGCCGCTGGGGTCAGATCCACGCCGTCACCGTGGTAAACCCTGGTGACGATCTGCTCCAGCTTCCGCTCAATGGGTTGATCCAACGCATAGGAGCAGGTGAAACTGCCCGGCGTTTCACACAGCCGGACCACCTCGCGGGCAAGGGACATGCCGCCCTCGCCGCCCTTGGCCCATACCTCGGACAGAGCCACGTTGACGCCCAGGGAGCGGCACTTGTCCTCTACCAGCCGCAGCTCGGCCTCTGTATCGGTGGGGAAGCGGTTGATGGCCACCACGCAGGGCAGGCCGTAGACGGCGGTGATGTTCTCCACGTGCCGCAGCAGGTTGGGAAGGCCGCGCTCCAGCGCGGCAAGGTCTTCCGTGCCCAAAGCCCCCTTGGGACAGCCGCCGTGATGCTTGAGGGCCCGGACCGTGGCCACCATGACCACGGCGGACGGGGTCAGGCCCGCCAGGCGGCACTTGATGTCCAAAAACTTTTCCGCCCCCAGGTCGGCGCCGAAGCCAGCCTCGGTGATGACGTAATCTCCCATTTTGAGGGCCACGCGGGTAGCCATGACGGAGTTGCAGCCGTGGGCGATATTGGCGAATGGACCGCCGTGGATAAATGCGGGGGTACCCTCCAGCGTCTGAACCAGGTTGGGCTTCAGCGCGTCTTTGAGCAGGGCAGCCATGGCGCCCTCAGCCTTTAGGTCATGGGCGGTGACAGGGGCGCCGGTGCTGGTATAGCCGACCACCATACGGCCAAGACGCGCTTTCAGATCAGTCAGGCCGTCGGCCAGACAGAGCACCGCCATGATTTCAGAGGCCACAGTAATGTCAAAGCCGTCCTCCCGGGGCATGCCGTTGGCCTTGCCGCCCAAGCCGCAGACGATGCTGCGCAGCTGACGGTCGTTCATGTCTATGCAGCGTTTCCAGGTGATGCGCCGCACGTCGACAGCAAGCTCATTGCCCTGTTGGATATGGTTGTCCAGCATGGCGGCCAGCAGGTTGTTGGCCGCGCCGATGGCGTGAAAGTCTCCTGTAAAATGGAGGTTGATATCCTCCATGGGGACCACCTGGGCATATCCGCCCCCGGCCGCGCCGCCTTTGACGCCGAAAACCGGGCCCAAACTGGGCTCCCGCAAAGCGACCACGGTGTTCTTTCCCAGGCGGCGCATGCCGTCGGCCAGTCCCACGGTGGTGGTGGTCTTGCCCTCACCTGCGGGCGTCGGGTTGATGGCGGTGACCAGTACCAGCTTGCCGTCGGGCGCTCCGGCACGGTCGGAAAGCAGCTTCAGGTCGATTTTGGCTTTGTATTTGCCGTAATACTCCAGATAATCCTCGTCCACGCCCGCCAGTTCCGCGACGTCCCGGATGTGCTTCATCCGGCAGGACTGTGCGATTTCGATGTCGGTCTTCATAGTATTCCCTCTTTTCCATGTGCCCAAAATACAAAAAAGGGCACACTCAATCATCAGTGTGCCCAGACGGTCGGCAAGAGGACGCGGTCTACGTCCGGCCACACTCCATGTGGTTGCTCCACTTCCGTCAGTCGTATGGTCGTTTGTAGTGTATCACGGCCCGCCCGCCCGCGTCAAGAGGACGAGCGGACGGCTTGGTAAATTTGTGTAGGACTACAATACATGTTGGACAGATGAATAAAAAAGGATGAAAGATAAGGCCTCATCGGTTAAAGTTGAGTTACCACACAACAACTTGACGAGAGGAGGCCCTATCCCTCATGAGCAAGAGTATAACACAGGACATGCATCCGGCAAACTGGACGCCCCGATGCGCGTAGTGTAGTTATGGAACTTGAAAACCGTTGGAAACAAAAGCTCCAACGGTTTCAAGCTGCTGCCGCAATTCAGCCGCACGACATAATTTCAATCCACAGATTTCTCTGACGGATTTCATGATACCAAACGAAACTTGCGTAATGTGACGAACCATATACCATAAAATCATATTCTATGTAGTGTGACTGAACTGTTTTATGCAAGGGCATCCTTCTAAAGGATGACATCTCAACATACATTTTCTTGGGGTGTTCGTCATGTGTTCAATTAGAGGGCCGCCTAAAAGCGTTCCAAAAACAAGATGTTGACAAATAGAAAAATCCTTCATGTTTTCACATGAAGGATTTGGTCGGAGTGCGGGGATTCGAACCCCGGGCCTCTTGGACCCGAACCAAGCGCGATACCAAACTTCGCCACACCCCGATGGACACTGTTAGATATTATAGTGATTTCAAAAGAAATTGTCAAGCAGAGAATTATCGACTCCCTTCTATCGGCTCCCTTCCATTGCAGCTGTTGCTGGAATCAAAATCCGTCGATTTTACCGAAAGCCCCATTGCGGACCATTCAATCGTATCGTAAAATGAGATTGATCAAATCGGATTTGCCGGAGGACCGATCATGGAAGAAAGAGTATTGCTTGATCATCTTGATAAAATTCATACTACTCAAATGGGGGTTGACAGGATTAGAAGAAACTTGAAGTTAGATACCGCTGATGTAGTTGAATATTGTAAAAATAGGATTTTGGATAGAAACTATAATATATACCGGAGAGGAAAGAACTGGTATTGCGAGATCGACGATAAAAAGATAACGATCAATGCTTATAGTTATACGATTATTACAGCACATACGATCCAGTAAACCCGGATCTATCGGGCAGCTGCTATGTTTAAGGCGGCTGCCTTTTTCGTATATTCCGACAAATGATTTATGGATGAAGCTCGCAGCAACACAAACGGGAACAGGGAGATTCCCGGTACGGGTAGGAAGCGGCTGGGAAAATAGACAAGCGCGGGCTTTCGGGTGATTACAGTGTTCCCCCTGAACTGTTTTTGTGATATAATGTCGAAAACAGAGGGGTGGAAGCATGAAAAACGGCGTATTAAGGGGCGTTGGTCTGCTGATATTGGCGGCTTGGCTGATTGCCTCGCCTGCCCGTGCGGCTGGATGGACCGATCTGACAGAGGAACACTGGGCATATGAGACCATGGCACGGGCGGAAGCGCTGGGGGTACTGGGCGGCCTTCCGGATGGGACCATGGCTCCGGAGGGGACGCTGAGCTGGGGCGAATATCTGACCATGCTGGCCCGGACCTTTTATCCGGAGCAGTATGGCTCCGGTGAACGGCTGCCGGGAACGCACTGGGCGTTTCCGGCCTATGAGGCGGCCCTGTCGGCAGGCGTACTTTGCGGAGGGGACTTTGTTACGGTAAATGGAGCCACGTTGGGCGAGCCGGTAACACGCCGGGATGCGGTAACGCTGGCGCTTCGGGTGCTGGAAGGAGAGCCGCTTCCGGCGGCGGAGCCGGCCGTGGCGGATTTTCAGCAGCTGCCCGCATCCTATCAGGCTTTTGTAGCGCGTTCTTATGTGCTGGGACTGATGACCGGTTATCCGGATGGCACGTTCCGGGGGAGCGCAGTCCTGAGCCGGGCCCAGGGCGCAACGCTGCTGCTGAGGACGCTGGATCTGAGCAGCGGGGCGGTGTTGGAGCAGGAAACAGCGGAGAAAGATCTGGCCCCCGCCCAAACGCAGACGGATTCTGCCCAGGCGCATCCGGTCGAACTGCGGACGCTGGGGGAGAACGGCGCCAAACGAGAACGGCTTTTTGGCAGTGCGGAAAAGCGCCGTTTTACCGACCAAGCGGAGGCCCGGACCAATATGACGGAGGTTACCGTGCCCGTATGGCGGCTGAATGAGAGCACAGGGGAGAAAACGGCGGGAGAGGTCACCTTTATGATCCACAAGGCTCTGGCTGCCGATATGACGGAAATCTTTACCGAGATTTTCAATGATCCGGAACAGTTCCCCGTGAAAGATATCGGCGGTTTTCGCTGGACGGACGGCGCCAAAGGAGAACACAACTGCGGTACCGCGATCGACATCAACTGGAATGAAAACTATCAGGTATATCCAAACGGCACGGTGGGTGCAGGCGCCTACTGGCGGCCGGGCAAAGACCCCTGGTCCATCCCTGCCGAGGGAAGCGTGGTGCGCAGTTTCAAGGCCCACGGTTACAGCTGGGGCGGCGACGCCTGGCCCACGAACAAGGACTATATGCACTTTTCCTATATGGGCGTATGAGGCAAAGCGGACGGCCCTGCCCCAGGAATGCAGGACCGTCCGCTTTTGCGAAAATAGTGGAGATACCTGAGCGGAGGGATGTCCGGCCGCCCCGCGTGCGTGCGGAACAAGGGGGCGCCGGGCGCCAAACGTTCGCGCAGCCGGGCCGATTCCCCCGGTCCCGATAAGAGCTAATACCAGGTGGGCGCAGGCAGATAAACGCGTCCGCCGATGACCTCCGCCGGATACGAACGGGACATGCGCTGTGCGTAATCACGCAGACGTTCCATGGAATCTACCGCCTGATAGCTTGCGTTGAGCTGTTCCTGTACATAGGAAGGCAGGGAATTGAAGTAGGCCTCTGCCTCCGGCTCATGGCGGAACAGGGCGTAAAGATCCCGATAGGGCTGACGCATACGAATCACCTCCGGATCAGTATGCGCCGCTCCAGCGCCCTTTACGCAGGAAATGATTGCGCGTTCGCCCGAACCTACGCGGAAGGCGAAACGGAGCCGCGCCGCTGTGCAAGGGCGCGTTAAAAGCCCCAGGCGGTTTTCAGGCGCAGCAGCGCGCCGGTCATATCCTCCGCCGCGATATGGGTGTAGCCCAGGATCAGCGCAGCCTTCCGCCCAGAGGGAGCAGGGGCCAGATCATAGGCGGAAAGCGGTGAGAGCCCGACGCCGGCTTCGGCGGCCCGGCGCACCAGTTCCGCCTCGTTGCGTCCCTCCAGCCATAGGAGGAGGTGCAGCCCGGCATCCCCTCCGGAAAACCGGCCGATGTCCAGCAGCCCGGTTTCCTTGGCGGCGGCGCGCAGCGCTTCCCGCCGGGCCTTGTAGCGATTGCGGGCGCGGGCAAGGTGCCGCTCAAAATGACCCCGCTGCATGAACAGAGCCAGGGTATCCTGCTCAAAGGAGGGGACCGTGGAGGAGTAGAACCAGAGTTCCCGCCGCCATCGTTCCAGCAGGTGGGGCGGCAGCACCATGTAGCTGATCCGCAGGGAAGGGGCCAGAGTTTTGGCAAAGGTATTCAGGTAGATGACCCTTTCGTTCCGGTCCAGACTCTGGAGCGCGGGAATGGGGCGGCCGGAAAAACGAAACTCACTGTCATAATCGTCCTCCAGGATGTATCGGTCGGAAGCGCCGGCCGCCCAGGACAGAAGGGCGCTGCGCCGACTCACCGGCATAATGATGCCCAGCGGAAAGTGGTGAGAGGGCGTCACGTGGACGACCCGCACGCCGGAGGAGGCCAGCGTGTCCACCCGCAGGCCCTGTTCGTCCAACGGCAGGGGCGTCACCCGCGCCCCATTGCTGGTGAGAATCCGATGGGTCTTGCCATAACCGGGGTTCTCCACGCCATAGAGGCCCTCACGGCCCAGCAGCTGGATCAGAAGGCCGGTCAGATATTCCGACCCGGCCCCCACAACGATCTGCTCCGGATCGGCCCGGATGCCCCGGAAACGGTACAGGTGTTCCGCGATCGCCCGGCGCAGCCCGACGGCGCCCTGCGGATGAGATGCGGAAAGAAGCTCCGCCTCCTGTCCGTTCAGCACCTCGCGCATGAGGCGGGCCCAGGTGGAAAAGGGGAAGAGCGCGGTATCGACCCCGCTGGTGGAAAAATCGTAGCGAAACCGCTTGCGCGACCCCGCCTCCGCCGGCATGGAGACAGGCGGCGCAGCCGCTGGAGCGGGGCGGTCCGGAAGCGCTTGGACGAAAAAACCGCGTTTGGGCTCGGAGCGAAGATAGCCCTCGGCCAGCAGCTGCCCATAGGCGCCCTCCACCGTGACGACGCTGATCTTCAAATGGGCGGCCAAGGCCCGTTTGGAGGGCAGCCGTTCTCCGGCGCTCATGCGCCCCGCTTCGATCTCCCCGCGGATGTGCCGGTAAAGCTGCTCATAGAGCGGACGCCGTCCGCCGGGGTCCAGAATGGGCGTGATCATAGGGAAGCCTCCTGAAACGATAGAATTGGCCGGGTCAGATTGATTATAAACGCAGCGTCCCGCAAAAGCAAGCGGCGCGGCCAGGCCGCGCCGCTTGCTGGCTTAGAACCCCATCCGGTCCTCCAGCTGGTCTTTCATGCGGTCCATCCGCCGGGCGGCCTTTCGGGCCATGCGGCGCATGTCGTGACCATAGCCGGACTTGGAGGCCACGGCGATGCCGATCGCCGCACCGGCCACCACGCCAAGGCCCATGCCTTCCAGAAACGCATGTTTCGTCATAATTCCCGATTCCTCCTTTGCTGATGCCCTCTGATATTGTGCCCGGAAATCCAGAAAAATGCGTTGCTAAAATATGCGATTCCATATATAATAAAAACGAGAAATAAGATGTTGCTGCGGTAAGGGGACGGGGGTGGACCTGGACCCTTTTTCCATGTGCGAAAGGAGTGGTCAAGTGAAGCTGCTTATACGCCAAGGACGGCTGGTGGATCCCGTGGGCGGGATCGGCGGCGTGATGGACATTCTGATCGAGGACGGCAAGGTGGCCGTGATCGGGAGCAATATCAACGAGCCGGGGGCGAAGCTCATCGACGCCAGCGGTATGGTGGTTTGCGCGGGCCTGGTAGATATGCACGTCCACCTGCGGGAGCCCGGCTTCGAGTATAAAGAGACGGTGGAGACGGGCGCTCTGGCCGCGGCGCGGGGGGGCTTCTCTTCGATCGCCTGCATGCCCAATACCAGCCCGGCGGTGGACAGCCCGGAGCAGATCGACTTTTTGAAAGGGAAGGCGGCTGCGGCCTGCGGCGTACACGTCTGGCCGATCGGCGCGGTGACCCGCGGGCAGAAGGGACAGGCGCTGACGGATTTTGAGGCGCTGAAGGCCGCGGGTGCGGTGGCGCTGTCGGACGACGGCGTGCCGGTACAGAACGCCAACCTCATGCGGGACGCGCTGATCCTGGCCCACCGGCAGGAGCTGACCGTCCTGTCCCACTGCGAGGACGCGGACATGGTAAAGAATTATGCGGTAAACGAGGGACGGGTATCCCGCCAGCTGCGGCTGGAGGGACGGCCTGCCATCGCGGAGGAGATCATGGTGGCGCGGGACGCCATGCTGGCCGAAGAGACCGGCGGCGCGGTGCATATCTGCCATATCTCCACCGCAAAGTCGGTGGGACTGGTGCGCCGCTATAAACGCAAAGGGGTGCAGATCACCTGTGAGACCTGCCCCCAGTATTTCAGCCTGACCGAGGATGAGATATTGGCGCAGGGTTCTCTGGCACGGGTGAATCCGCCCCTGCGGACCCGCGCGGACGTGGATGCCGTGATCGAAGGGCTGAAGGATGGCACCATCGACGCCATCGCCACCGACCACGCCCCCCACTCCGCCGAGGAGAAGGCACGCCCCCTGACCGAAGCCCCCAGCGGCATGGTGGGGCTGGAGACCGCCCTGGCGGTGACGCTGACCTATCTCTATCATACCGGAGAGCTGGGCCTGTCCGATATCCTGCGGAAGATGACCATCAACCCGGCCTGTATCCTGCGTCTGCCCACCAAGGGCCGCCTGTCCATCGGGGCGGATGGCGACGTGGTGATCTTCGATCCGGAGGAGGAGTGGACGGTAGACCCGGAGCGGTTTGCCTCCAAGGGCCGCAACACCCCGTTTGCCGGAAGGACGCTGAAGGGCAGAGTGAAGTATACCGTCGTGGGCGGCGAGGTCATATACCAGGCGCAATAGAAAACATAAAAAACAGGCGGGAGCGGGGTGCTCCGCCCGGAGCCGCCTTTGACGAAAGCGGAGCGCGAGACAGACTGCCCGGCGCGGTAAACCGTGCCGGGCCAAAGGATGCCGCCGTCGGCGGTGCCGTATCAATCAGGAGGAGAAGGAAATGTCGTTTGACGTACTGCAAGACAAGATCCGGGCGATGAAAAACCCCACTGTGGTCGGGTTGGATCCGAAACCGGAGTATGTGCCCCCCCAGATGAGAAAGGAATGCTACGACCAATACGGGGAGACCCTGGAGGGCGCGGCCGAGGCCATCTACCGGTTCAACTGCGGCCTGATGGATGCGCTGTGCGACATCGTGCCGGCGGTGAAACCCCAGGCCGCTTATTATGAGCGGCTGGGCTGGCGGGGGATGGAGGCGCTGGAGCGCACCATCCGCTATGCCCGGGAAAAGGGCTTTTTCGTCATTGCGGATATCAAGCGGGGCGATATCGGTTCCACCGCCCAGGCCTACAGCGACGGCTGGCTGGGAAAGACGAAGGTGGGCTCTGCCGAGCGGACCGCGTTTGACGCCGACTGCGTCACCATCAACGGTTACATGGGGTCTGACGCCATTCAGCCTTTTATCGAGACCTGCAAGGCGGAGGACAAGTGCCTTTTTGTACTGGTAAAGACCTCCAATCCCAGCTCCGGCGAGCTCCAGGACATGGTGGCGGGGGACCGGGTAGTCTATAAGGTCATGGGCGATCTGACCGAGCGCCTTGGCCGGGGCACTGCGGGCAGACATGGCTTCCACCTCACCGGAGCAGTGGTGGGAGCAACCTATCCCTCCGACCTGCGCGAACTGCGCCGCCGCCTGGAGCACACGTTTTTCCTGGTGCCCGGCTACGGCGCCCAGGGCGGCACCGCGGAGGATGTGCAGTATGCGTTCAACAAGTACGGCCACGGCGCCATCGTCAATTCCTCCCGCGGCATCATGTGCGCCTGGCAGAAAACAGGCCGGGACGGCTCCGATTATCAGCAGGCCGCCCGGGACGCCGCCGTCGCCATGCGGGACGATATCAAACAGTTCGTAACCATCGTGTAGCGCTGCGGCGGGAATTGGCCGGCGGCCCGGGCGCGGTGCAGAATCGGGATCTCCTACGGGCCGCAGCCGCCCCGGGATGCGCCGTCCCGCACGGAAAACGAGCAACGAGAGGGAGAAAAGCCTATGCCCATTGAGCAGATTTGTACCATTGTCAGCGCAGAAAAACTGAATGAATTTGCCTGGTCCTTTACCCTGGAGGCGGGGGACCTGGTGAAGCGGGAAGGCCTGCGGGCCGGACAATTCCTCCATGTCAAATGCGGGGCGGAGCATTTGCTCCGCCGCCCCATCTCGGTGTGCCTGGCCCAGGCGGACGAGCCGGTGGATCTGGTGCGCATCGTCTTTGAGGTGCGGGGCGAGGGCACCGCATGGCTCTCCCGCCGAAAAGCGGGAGACCGGCTGAGTGTGCTGGGTCCGCTGGGCAACGGCTTTGAATGCGGCGAAAAGGACCGCCTGCTGCTGGTGGGCGGCGGCATCGGCGTGCCGCCGCTGCTGGGACAGGCCGCCTATACCTGGGGGCGTTCCGTTGCCGTGCTGGGCTTTCGCTGCGCGGAGCGGGCGATGCTGGTGGAGGACTTCCGGGAAAAATGCACTCAGGTCGTTTTGTGCAGCGACGACGGAAGTCTGGGGCATCACGGCTTTGTGGATGAGCAGGTGCGGCGGATCCTCGCAAAGGATCAGACGGTTGCGTCTGTCCTGGCCTGTGGACCCAAGCCCATGCTGCGCGCGGTGGCGGCGGCGGCGGCGGAATACGGGGTGCGCTGCCAGGTCTCCCTGGAAGAGCGCATGGCCTGCGGGATCGGGGCCTGCCTGGGCTGCGCGGTCCGGATGGCGGATGGGACCATGAAGCATGTATGCAAGGACGGTCCGGTGTTCGAAGCGGAGGAGGTGGATTGGAATGTCTAACCCGGTGGAGCTGTCCGTCGATCTGGCGGGCGTGCATCTCAAAAACCCCGTGGTGGTGGCCTCCGGCACCTTCGGCTTCGGCAAGGAGTACGGCGCCTTTTACGATCTGTCCGAGCTGGGCGGCATCTGCTGCAAGGGACTCACTCCGGCCCGCCGGGAGGGGAATCCGCCCCCCCGCATTGCGGAGACCCCCATGGGTATTCTCAATTCCGTCGGGCTCCAGAATCCCGGCGTAGACGCCTTTATCGCGCAGGAACTGCCGGAGCTGAAGCGCCACGACCTGGCCATTATCGCAAATATCTCCGGCAATACCCCGGAAGACTACGGTGTTATGTGCGAAAAACTCTCGGCGGCAGGGGTGGATATGATCGAGGTGAACATCTCCTGCCCCAACGTAAAGGCGGGCGGCCTGGCCTACGGCACCCGGCCTGAACTGGCCGCGGAGGTCACTGCGATCGCCAAAAAGCACGCATCCGTTCCGGTGATGGTCAAGCTTTCGCCCAACGTCACGGATATTACCGAGATTGCCCGGGCGGTGGAGGGCGCGGGGGCGGACGCGCTGAGCCTCATCAACACCCTGCGGGGCATGCGCATTGATGTGCATACCCGCCGCCCCATTTTAAAAATGAATACCGGCGGCCTGTCGGGACCTGCCGTGCTGCCTGTGGCGGTGCGGATGGTTTGGGAGGTGGCGGGCGCCGTCAAGATCCCGATTTTGGGGATGGGCGGCGTTTCCAGGGGAGCGGATGCGGCCCAGCTGATGCTGGCGGGCGCTGCTGCCGTGGCGGTGGGCACCGCCTGCTTCGACGATCCCTTCGCCCCGCTCAGGGTGCGGGACGAGCTGGCCGCCCTTGCTGCGGGACAGGGGCTTGACAGGGTGTCCGAGCTCACCGGCGGCGTCCGCCCCTGGTAAGGAGAGCCGGATGGAAGGACAGGGCGTCACCTTTACCGTCTCCTGCGCGCTGGAGGAGTGCGCGGAGCGGATCTGCCGCGCCGTTGTGGACGGCAGCGTTACCGGCGAATGCATCGACCGCTACCGGGCCGGCGGCCCCGACGGACGCAGCTGCCTGGCGCTGGTCTTTGAAAAGCACTATTACCGGGCGGGAAACCGTCTGACGTTGACCGCCCTGCTGGACGACCTGAGCGGAGTGACCCGGGTCCATCTGGTAGGCGGCGGCGGGGGAGAGGGGCTGTTTCGGTTCGACTGGGGCGCGGCGGAGGATTTTGCCGCCGTGGCCGCCGAAGCCCTGCGCCCCTACCGGCTGTGACCGGGCAGTGTCCCGGAGCGGCGGAAAGGAAGCGATGGCATGGCGGTCGTTAAGACCCTCTATCCTGCCGGAACGGCGGAGGAATGCGCGCGCTGCATAACCGAAACGATGCTCGGCAAGGGCTTCAGCCAGGGGCGGGAGGCGGACCGCTATACGGTGGAGACCGCAAGCGGCACAATCCTGGTGCTGGTATTTGAAAAGTACTTCCTGTGGCAGCGGGGAAATTTGACCCTGACGGCGGTACTGGACACTGCGGAAGGCGGCGCGGTCCGGGCGCATCTGATCATTGCAGGCGCCAATGAGGGGACCGGCGCGGAGAAAAAGCTGTTGGAATGGCTGGAAAAGGCCCTTCCGGCCGGCTGACGGATACCAAACAAGAGAGTGTGTAATCATTTATGACCCGATTTTATATCATCCGCCATGCAGAGGCGGAAGGAAACCTGTACCGGCGTGTCCACGGCTGGTATGACAGCCTGATCACCGACAACGGTTACCGGCAGATCGCCGCTCTGGCCGGACGCTTCCAGGACGTCCCCATCGACGCGGTGTATTCCAGCGATCTCTTTCGTACCCGTACCACTGCCGGAGCCATTTGGAAGCCCCGGGCTCTGGCGCTACATACCCGCAGCGACCTGCGCGAGATCGGCGTGGGCGCCTGGGAGGACCGGACTTGGGGGGATCTGGAGCGGCACGACGCACAGGAACTGCTCCGCTTCAACCATAGCGCCCCGGAGTTCCGGGTGGAGGGGGCGGAGACCTTCGATCAGGTGCAAACGCGCATGAAACGTGCGCTGCTGGACCTGGCGCGGCTGCATCCGGAACAGACGGTGGCGGTCTTTTCCCATGGCACGGCTATCCGGTGTCTTCAGGGGGCCCTTCGCGGCCTGGGACCGGGGGAAATGGATGCGCTGGGCCACAGCGACAACACCGCCGTCACCTGCTTGGAGGTGGAGGACGGACAAGCCCGTATTCTCTTTGAAAACGACAATTCCCACCTGCCGGAGGAAATCTCCACGCTGGCCCGGCAAAAGTGGTGGAAGGAGCAGGGCGGCCGGGCGGCTGACGCCAATTTGTGGTTTCGCCCGCTGGACATGCAGAACGAGGCGGCGTGGTACCGTGCCGCCCGACAGGACGCGTGGCTGGATATCCACGGTCCCCGGATTCCCTTTGACGGGGAGGGCTTTGTGAACGACGCCCTGCGCTGCTGGCGGCAGGACCCGGCGCAGGCGGTCGTGTGCGCGATGCGGGGCGATGAGACCGTCGGGGTGCTCCAGCTGGACCTGGAACGGCATGCCGGACAGGATGTAGGTTATATCCCGTTTGTCTACATGACGCCTCAGCACCGCAAACAGGGGCTGGGCGTACAGCTGATCGGTCAGGCGGTGTCCGTATACCGGCCTCTGGGCCGGCGGTATCTGCGTCTGCGCTGTGCGCCGGATAACGCCGTCGCCCAGCGGTTCTATCGGAAATACGGTTTTATCAAAGTGGGCGAGGACAAGGGCGCCCGTATCACTTTAGATCTATTGGAGAAATATATTGGATACGAACCGAATCAAGCGTGACCGCTTTCTGCCGGTCAGCCGGGAGGATCTGGCGGAGCGCGGCTGGGATGAATACGATTTTCTGGTGATCACCGGGGATGCCTATGTGGATCACCCTACCTTTGGCCCGGCCATCATCTCCCGTCTGCTGGAGTCTGAGGGCTACCGGGTAGCCATCCTGGCACAGCCGGACTGGCGAAAGGAATCTGCCTTTACACAGCTGGGGCGACCACGCTTTGGGGTGTTCCTTTCCAGCGGGAATATCGACTCGATGGTCGCCCACTACACCGTGGCGAAAAAACGCCGTCACGACGACGCCTATTCCCCGGGAAACCGGACGGGCCTGCGGCCCGACCGGGCGGCCATCGTCTATGCCAATAAGGCGCGGGAGGCCTTTGGAGACCTTCCGTTGATCGTAGGCGGGCTGGAGGCCAGCCTGCGCCGTTTTGCGCACTATGATTATTGGGAGGACAAGGTGCGCCGCGCCATTCTCTTCGACAGTCAGGCGGACCTGCTGGTCTACGGTATGGGAGAGACCGCCACAAAGGAGATCGCCGCCCGGCTGGCCTCAGGCACTCCGGTGGAAGAGATCACAGATGTAAAGGGAACTGCCTTTATTGCAAAAAGCCCGGGGGCGTGTGTCTATCCCAAGGTGGAGTGCCCTTCTTTTGAACAGGTGAGCGGCGACAAGCGCGCCTATGCGCAGGCCAACCAGATTCAGTATGAGGAGCACGATCCGATCCGGGGCCGCGCCATCCTCCAGCGCCACGGAGCGCGCCTGCTGGTGGTCAACCCGCCCGCCATGCCGCTGACCACGGCGGAGCTGGACTTTGTGGCGGAGCTGCCCTACGTGCGGGAGCCCCACCCCATGTATGACGCGATGGGCGGCGTGCCCGCCATCGAGGAGGTACGCTTTTCAGTGGCCCACAACCGCGGGTGCTTCGGGGCGTGCAACTTCTGCTCCCTGGCCTTCCATCAGGGGCGGATCATTTCCGCCCGCAGCCATGCCAGCGTGCTGCGGGAAGTGGAGGCGCTGACGAAGCACCCCGGCTTCAAGGGCTATATCCACGACGTGGGCGGCCCAACCGCCAATTTCCGACATCCGGCCTGCGCCAAGCAGCGCAAGGCGGGGGTGTGTAAGAACCGTGCCTGTCTGGCCCCAACGCCCTGTCCCAATCTGGACGCCGACCACACCGACTATCTGACGCTGCTGCGCCAGGTGCGGGCCGTTCCGGGGGTGAAGAAGGTCTTCATCCGTTCGGGGATCCGGTTTGATTATCTGCTCCAGGACAAGAGCGGAGAATTTTTTGCTGAACTGGTCCAGCATCATGTCTCCGGCCAGCTGAAAGTGGCGCCCGAGCACTGTGTGGACGGGGTGCTGGACTATATGGGCAAGCCCCACATCGCTGTTTATGAGCGCTTCAAGCAAAAATACGACCGTCTGAACCAGCGATACGGCAAGCAGCAGTATCTGGTGCCCTACCTGATGTCTTCCCACCCCGGATGCACGATGGACGACGCGGTGCGTCTGGCGGAATGGCTCAACCGCACCGGACGCCAGCCGGAGCAGGTGCAGGATTTTTACCCCACGCCGGGAACGCTGTCCACCTGTATGTATTATACCGGTATCGATCCCCGCACCATGAAGCCGGTCTATGTGCCGAAGGACCCCCACGAAAAGGCCATGCAGCGAGCACTGATGCAGTGGAAGCGCCCGGAAAAGCGCGCTTTGGTGCGGGAGGCGCTGCACGCCGCCCACCGGGAGGACCTGATCGGCTATGGCAAGGGGTGTCTGCTGCGCCCCTCCGCTCCGGCCAAGGCGGGCGGGAAACCCGCCGGACATGAGCAAGGCCGCCGCATCCAAGACCAGGGAAGGCCGGATCCAAAGTCGCCGGCAGAAGAGAAGCCCCGCCGGCGCCCCGCCAAAAAGGCGGGTTGGGCGGCGGCAAAGCCCAAGAAAAATGCCAGGCCCAAAGCAAAGCGATAAAAAGCCGCCCCGCCGCAGCTTTGAACTGCGGCGGGGTCTTTTTATGCTTCGCTCCCAACGATGCGGGGCAGCCGCGGGCCCAGACGGGAGAGAAGCTCATTGGTGATGGTGCCCGCCGCCTCAGCTGCTGCTTCGGCGGTGAGCACGGCGTCGCCATCCCGGCCGATGAGCGTGGCGGTATCTCCAGGGCGGACATCGGGGATCTCGGTCACATCCGCCAGAAGCTGATCCATACAGATCAGACCCGCAATCGGGGCCGGCTGGCCGTGGAGCAGTACCCGGCCTCTGCCGCAGGAAAGGGCGCGGGGCCAGCCGTCGGCATAACCGATTGTGATCAGGGCCAACCGGGTCGGGCGGGATGCGGTGAACGCCCCGTCGTATCCGGCGTGCTCGCCCGGCTCCAAAGTGTGGATTTGGGCTACCCGGGCCCGGAGCGCAAGGACCGGGCGCAGGTCGGGGCAGATGCGGGGATGATCCTGGGGAGCGCTGAGCAGGCCATACAGCGCGATGCCGGTGCGTACCCAGCCGCAGCCCTCCAGGGGGCCGTAGTTGAGCAGACCATAGCTGCTTTGTATATGGAGCGCTCCGATGGGCAGACCGGCGCCGCTCAGGGTTTCCACCGCGTGCCAGAAGCGGCGTATCTGCGCCTGGGTGCAGGCTTGATCGGAGGGAGAACAGGTCTCACTGGCGGCCAGATGGGTAAACAGCCCCTTTACCTGCAAATGGGAGCAGGCGTAGAGTTCGCGCAGAGAAGCCGCGTCATCCCACCCGGTACCGAGGCGGTGCATCCCGGTGTCTATCTTGATATGGACCCGCAGGCGTTTTCCGCAGCGGTCCAGGAGCCGGGCGTGTTCCGGACTCGCCACCGTCTGGGTCAGGCGATAGCGTCGCAGCAGCGGGACCGCCCCGGCACCGGACCAGCCCAGCACCAGAATGTCTCCCCGGACGCCGCCCCGGCGCAGACGGGCTCCTTCTGCGGCGGTGGCCACGGCGAAGGACCGGATGCCGGCCTTTTGACAGATGCGGGCGCATTCCAGGTCGCCGTGTCCGTAGGCGTTGGCCTTCAGCACCGCCGTGAGTGCGCATCCCTCCGGCAGCAGGCCGGACAGGACGTTGACATTGTGCCGCAGGGCGGCGGCATCCAACTCGATCCAGGCCCGGCCCCGTTCCGGCTCCGGGCGCTTTCGGGGGACCAACGCAAAGGGAGCCGCCAGCAGACCGGAAAGAAAGATCACCGCCAGATAGTGGAGCAGGCGGTTTTCAATGAGCAGCGCGCTCAGGCCAAGCGCCTTGGCCCCGCCGCGGACGAGCAGAATGCAGAGCGGATGGAGCAGATACACCGCGGCAGACCAACGGCGCAGTTGGGGACGGGCCGGCAGATCCAGACCGCGCAGCCAGCAGAGCAGAAAGAAAATACAAAGCGGCAACGAGAGGTAGAGTGCGTCAAAGCGCGCAAGGTGAAATTGCTTTACAAGAAGTCCTTCGGCCAGCAGAAGCCCCAGAGAGAGCAGCAGCCCGGCAGCATACCGGCCATCAGCGCGCCGGTTTCCCCTACCGGCAAGCCAGCCGCCCAACAGTAGAAACAGGGGCGCGAAGAACAGGCCGTTGCGGGTATAGTCAAAGCACTGGAGCAGAGCTTCATAAAATGCCTTCAACGGTGGTATCGCATTTGTAAAGGCATAGTAGCTGTCACCAAGCAGGCCCAGGACGTAAAGGACAGCACAGACTGCCGCGGCAGTGGCCAAACGAAGCCGCCGGACCAGCAGGCAGACGATGCATCCACCCAGCAGCACGGCGGGAAAATACCACAGGTGATAAAAAAGACCGTTGAAACAGGCGTCGCGCAGCAGCTCCAAAGGAAGCCCGGGTTGAGAAAAATAACCGCTGTAGAGGTTGATGGGAGCGTACAGCAAAGCGGAGAGGCCGTAGAGGAGAAGGCCCTTTTTTAAAAAGGGGAGCAGGGCGCTCACGCCCCGAGCCCGCAGCTCCGGCACGAGGAAATATCCGCTGACGGCGAAGAAAAAGGGAACGGCCAGCCGGGCCAGAATATCACA
Organism: Flavonifractor sp. DFI.6.63; assembly: GCF_024462255.1. NCBI lineage: Bacteria > Bacillati > Bacillota > Clostridia > Eubacteriales > Oscillospiraceae > Flavonifractor > Flavonifractor sp. DFI.6.63. The sequence goes on from NZ_JANGBE010000011.1 coordinate 80,311, forward strand.
GAGCAGGTAGTTGACGTCGCGGCTCCAGGAGAGCAGCGGCCCGGTGTGTATGGCCACCACCAGCAGCGCCGCGACGGGCCGGAAGCGATCCAGTCCGCCCAATCGGCATTGCTTCATCCTGCGTCCCTCCACAAAGTGAACACCATGCCGCCGGTATTGGTGTCCGAACACTGGCAGGGCATGCCGGAGGAAAGCAGCGCTTCCAGAGTGTCCAGATGTCCGTCCGGTGCGTAACATACCTCGAACGAGCGGCCTGCCGCCCGATAACGCAGAGGAGCGCCCTCTGCCGGAAACGTCCGCAGCCATGCCAGATATTCTTCCAGCACCAGATTCCGCTCCGTCATGATCCGGGCATGGGGCCAGCCCACATAGCGGAAATGCCAGGGCTCCCAGCCGATCCCGGTGATCGCTTCCTTTCCCTTTGGGTAACGGAGCACGAAGCCGTAATCCGCCGCCTTTTCCCGCAGAGCACGGCAGGGGCCCGAGTCGGGGAAGCAGGGGCATATGAAATCCAGATCAGGCACATTCTCGCCCAGATCCACGGCCAGACCGGTCTGGTGTTCACTGCACCCCGGCGCGGCCACATAGGTCCGTGTGAACCGGAGCCCCCGTTCCCGTACCGTATCGTCCCAGATCTGCCGCTGCTCCCGCTGGGAGCGGTAACCGCTCACCGGAATCACGCTTCCCTTTGCCCCGGCGGCCTGCAGCAGTTCATCCAACATGACCTTGGCGCGGCGGTGAAGCAGAATGTCCGGATGCCGGCGATCCACCGCCGTCAGTTCTTCGGACTCCGGCGCCCGGAGAAGCGGGTGCTCCCGGTTGACCAGCAGAAGCGTCCCGGCGGCAGGCCACGGAGGAGCAGATTTCATGCGCCCACCGCCAATTCGATCGCACGGTCCAGAAGCGCCCCGAATTCCAGGCCGATGCCGTGCATCATGTTGGGGTAACGGCTGTGACTGGTGAAGCCGGGGATGGTATTGACTTCATTGAATACCACACGGCCCTCCGGCGTTAAAAACAGGTCCACGCGGGCAAAGCCCGAGCAGTTCAGCGCCCAGTAGACCTTACAGGCCGCCGCCTTGACGGACTCCGCCTTTTCCCGGGAAATCCGGGCGGGCATATGGATCTGAGCGGTCATCAGGTTGTATTTTTCCGTGTAGTCAAAAAATCCCTGCGTCAGCTCGATTTCGTCCACTTCGCCTACGGTCAGCCCCAGATTGCCCAACACAGCGCAGCCCACCTCAAAGCCGGGCACCGCTTCCTCTAAAAGGATCTTGCTGTCATGCTCCAGCGCGGCGGTCACCGCCGCGTCCAGCGCGTCGGGGCGCTCCACCCGGCTGACGCCGAAGGAGGAGCCCGCCCGGGCAGGCTTGACGAACAGCGGATAGCCCAGTCGTGCAGCCTGGGACGGCAGCATGGCTCGATCCTCGCCGGCGCGGAACACCACCGAACGCGGCACAGCCACGCCGGACTGGCCGGCCAGGCGATGGGCCAGGTCTTTATCCATACAGACCGCGCTGGCACATGTTCCGCATCCGACTATCGGGATTCCGGCAAGCTCCAGCAGGCCCTGTACGGTTCCGTCCTCGCCGTTTTTTCCATGGAGCACCGGAAAGGCCGCATCCAGGCGGACGGCGGTTATTCCGGCGGGGGCGATCACCAGCAGACCATGCAGGCCGCGGTCCGGAGAGATGACAGCCGGGATGGTGCGGCGTGTGTCTTGGTGCCAGGTATCGTCCAGCAGAGCTTCCAACGGGCCGGTATACAGCAGCCATCGGCCCTCCCGGGTGATCCCCAGCAGCACCGGTTCATATTTTTCCGGGTCCAAGTGGGCGAGCACCGCGTGAGCGGATTGAAGCGAAACGGAGTATTCGCTGGAGCAGCCGCCGAACAGAACGGCCAACTTTCGTCGGGACATAACCATACCTCCCTGTTTTGTTTGTCCAAAGCATAACAAAAAAGGGACCTGGAGATATGAAAACAAGCCGTCCAAAGACTTAAGAAATCAGAACGCGATTCTTAAAAAAGACAAACATCCCGCAGCATAGGCTCCTATGCTGCGGGCGCGACCGCTTTTTCGCCGCTTCAAACAAACTGCGGCATGGAAAACCCATGCCGCAGTCTGTCCTTTGGTCAGTGCAAGGCGTCTTTTACTCCGGTGCCGATGTCACGGGCGGCATTGCCGACTCCATTGACGATATCACCGGCGGCATTGCCGACTCCGCCGACGATATCGCCGGCCGCATTGCCGATATCACGGCCGGTTCCGGTACGCGGAGTGGGGCGGATGGTGGTGCCGGCGACGCCTCCGGTCCCTGTGGTGCCGGGGGTGCCGGTGGCGTGCGCGTCATTGGTCGACTCATTGCCAATGATGCCGTCGTTATCATTAACGGCGCCATCATTGGTCCCTGGGGTCGTGACCGGACTCGTACTGGGCGTAGCGGTAGCGGCCGGTGTCGTGGGGGTCGGGGTCACATTGGGCGCCTTGTCCCGGGTACAGCCGGCCGTAGTGAGCGTCAGAGCCAGCCCCAGGCACAGAATTGTCAAAATCCGTTTCATTCCGTATCCTCCTGCTGATTACGCAGTTTTTTAGATGATCTCCATCCGCAGTTTAGTATGCACGGCGCCAGTCGCTTTACGCCCGGTAAAATTTTTGTTTTTTTATAAATTGCGCTTGCAAAAGGTGGGAAGAACTGTTATATTAATAACAGTAATAGTTACTGATCTCGAAAGAGGAGATGAGCAATGAAGGGCAAACGATACTCACGGCAGCGGGAGTTGATTTTTGAGGCATTGAAAGCCAGCCATGAACATCCGACGGCGGAGATGATGTATCAATGGCTCAAGCCGGAGAATCCAAATCTGAGTCTGGGGACGGTCTATCGCAATTTGAATCTGCTGGCAGACGAGGGCGCCATCGTGCGCATGGCGTTTCCGGTGGAGCGGTATGATGCCAATACCATGCCTCATCCCCATTTCAGGTGTTCCGCCTGCGGCGCGGTATATGATTTGGGCCTGCCCTATGACCGGGGACTGGATGAACAGGCGCTTTTGCACAGCGGCCACGACGTGCATGGTCATGAGGTCCTTTTTCATGGGATCTGTGTCGGCTGCAAGCGGGTGCATTGACTTATTTTCCTCAATTGATCGCGAACCAAAAACAGCGGACCGAACAAAAATATAGTAGAAGGAGTGTCATGAAGTATGGAACTGAAGGGCAGCAAAACGGAAGCCAATCTCTGGAAAGCTTTTGCGGGGGAGAGTATGGCCCGCAATAAGTATGACTATTTTGCCAGCAAGGCCAAGAAAGAGGGCTACGAGCAGATTGCGGCTATTTTTCAGGAGACTGCGGGCAATGAAAAGGAGCACGCCAAACTCTGGTTCAAGGAGCTGGGCGGGATCGGCGATACCCCGGCGAATCTGAAGGCTGCCGCTGCGGGCGAAAAGGAAGAATGGACCCAGATGTACCGGGAGATGGCCGAGACTGCCAAAGAGGAGGGCTTTGAAAAACTTGCCTTCCTGTTCGAAGGCGTCGGAAAGATCGAAAAGGAGCACGAGGAGCGTTACCTGACCCTGCTGAAGAATCTGGAAGAAGGCGTGGTCTTCAAGCGCGGCGACGAGTACATGTGGAAGTGCCGCAACTGCGGTCATATCCACATTGGCAAAGAGGCGCCCGAGGTTTGCCCGGTGTGCGCGCATCCCCGCGCTTATTTTGAGCTGCGGGCCCAAAATTACTGAGAAAGTTCCGCCCGGACCCCGGCGCTGAGGCGCGGGCAGATCTGTGACGCGCCTGCAGGCGCAGGAAAAGACGAGACGGATCGGGCGGCGATCGCGTGTAAGCGCTCAAGCCCGGACCGGCATACATCCCTCTCTGCTGCAAAAGGCCTTCGGCCTGTCTCGAGCGACGGAACGGCATGGCATAACGCCATGCCGTTTTTCCGGCTTTAAACGCATGCGGATCATGTTTTGGCCGCACATTTTTGTCGCATGCTGTAAATTGCTCTTTTCTTTTTATGCATAACTGGTGTATAATATAATTATCTATGTGTATTATTGATTGCCTGGAGGAATCCGAATGACCAGAACTGCCGCCCGAGAGATTGCCGTCCACTTCACGTTTGAATTGGGCTTTACCGGGCAGACTGCCGAAGCGCTGCTGGCGCAGGCTATGAATCGTACCACCTTCGCCTCCATCGGGGAGGAGGAGCCCCTTTACAGCGAGTACCCCAACGAGACCCAGCGCGCCTATATCAGCGCGCTGGTGAAGGGGGTGTATGAACACGCGCCGGAATTGGATGAGTACATCTCCCGCTACGCGATCGGCTGGAATTTTGCGCGGCTCAACCGGGTGGCGGTGGCGATCATGCGGGTCGCCATGTATGAGATCCTGTATATGCAGGACATCCCCAATGCCGCCGCGATCAATGAGGCGGTGGAACTGACCAAGCACTACGAGGAACCGGAGGTGGTCTCCTTCGTAAACGGTATCCTGGGCTCCTTCGTACGCAGCGAGTGCCCGCCGGATCCGGTGGGGCTTCCCACCACGCCCAAGGATGCGCCCTGACATGCGCGCGCTTGGGATCGATACCAGCAACTACACCACTTCCGCCGCTGTTTTTGACGGAACGGCGGGAAGGAACGCCGGACGGCTGCTGGACGTGCGGCCCGGCGAACTGGGGCTGCGTCAGTCCGACGCCCTTTTTCAGCATGTCAAGCATCTGCCCGACCGCTTCGCCGAGCTGGAGGCGGAGGGCTGGCTGGAGGGAATCTCTGTGGTGGGGGCATCTACCCGCCCCAGGGCGGTGGAGGGCTCCTATATGCCCTGCTTTTTGGCGGGGGAGAACCAAGGGCGCGTACTGGCCGGGGTTTTGCACGTCCCGTTCTGTCCCGTCTCCCACCAGCAGGGTCATATTGCAGCCGCAGCCTGGTCGGCGGGACGGTCGGAGCTGCTGGATGCGCCCCTGCTGGCCTGGCATCTGTCCGGCGGCACGACTGAGCTTTTGTATGTGCATCCACAGGGAACCAATGTCTGCGCGGTGCGCATCGGCGGCACCAGCGATCTCTCCGCCGGACAGCTGATCGACCGTACCGGCCTGCTGCTGGGCCTGGATTTCCCGGCGGGGAAGGCGTTGGATGCCCTGGCGGCGGAGGCTCCGCCCTGCCGCGGCTTTCCCGTCCGGCGCAACGATCTGACCTTTTCCCTTTCCGGAATGGAAAATCAGGTGAAACAGTTGGCGGCGCGGGGGGAGGCGGCGGGCCGGATCGCACGCTTCGTGCTGGAGACGCTGGCGGACGTTGTGCGCCGGTGTACCGATGCCGCGCTGGAGCGGTATCCCGGCCTGCCGGTGCTCTGCTCCGGCGGTGTATCCTCCAACCGTCTGCTGCGCAGCGTGTTGGACGGCGCGGTCTTCGCCCGTCCGGAATATTCTGCCGACAACGCCATGGGCGTGGCCATCCTGGCCCGGCGGAGCCTGGAAGGGGGGCGCGCTTGATGAGCACGGCACCTGTTTACAGCGTTACCCAGGTCAATCAATATATCAAGGGCCTGCTGGACGGCGACAGCGCCCTGTCCGGCCTTTTCGTACGGGGCGAGATCTCCAATTATAAGGCCTATCCCTCCGGTCACCACTATTTTTCCCTGAAGGATGGGGAGGGGGCCATCCGCTGCGTCATGTTCCGGCGCGAAGCCATGTCGCTGCGCTTTCGCCCGGAAAACGGCAAAAAGGTGGTTGCCTTCGGCCGGGTCACCGTGTTTCCCAGGGACGGCCAGTATCAGCTTTATTGCAGCGCCCTCTCCCCGGATGGGATGGGCGATCTGCATGCGGCCTTCGAACAGCTCAAGGAAAAGCTTTATCAGGAGGGGCTGTTTGACCAGGCTCATAAAAAAAAGATTCCCCGGTTTCCGGAGCGTATCGCCCTCATCACCTCCTCCGCCGGTGCGGCGGTGCGGGATATGATCCGCATCCTGGGCGCCCGCTGGCCCATGGCGGAGGTGCTGGTACTGCCGGTGCGGGTGCAGGGGGCGGAGGCCCCTGGGGAACTTTGCGCCGCCATTGCCTGGGCCAACCGCCATCAGGCGGCGGATTTAATCATTACCGGCCGGGGCGGCGGCTCCATGGAGGATCTGTGGGCCTTCAACGACGAGAACGTGGCCCGCGCCATCTACGCCTCCCGTATTCCCGTGATCTCCGCCGTGGGCCATGAGCCGGACGTGACCATTTCCGACTTTGTGGCCGACTTGCGGGCGGCTACCCCCTCCAACGCGGCCGAGCTGGCCGTCCCCGACCAGAACGAGCAGTATGCCGCGCTGGATCAGCTGTCCCGGCGGCTGGGCCGCGCCGTGTCCCGGCGGCTGGATGGGGCGCGCTTCCTGCTGGAGCGGGCCCGGCGCTGCCGTACGCTTCAGGACCCCATGAGTTATGTGAATGACCGGCGCGTCCTGTTGGATTATCAGCGGGAAAAGCTGGCCCATGGGCTGCGGGGCACGCTGGGCCGGGAACGGGAACGCTTTGCGCGGCGGGCGGCCACACTGGACGCCATCAGTCCGCTGAAGGTCCTGGGCCGGGGCTATGCGATCCCCAGGAACGAAGACGGGCATGTCGTCCGCTCCATCCGGGAAGCACATCCCGGCGACAAGCTGGAACTGCGCATGGCGGACGGCAGCATCGATTGCAAGGTTCTGTAGGGGCGGGCGTTTCCCGCGCCGCTGGGAAAGGGAGAGATCATATGGCAGAGAAAAAGCTGAATTTTGAGCAGGCCATGGCCCGCCTGGAGGAAATTGTGACCAGGCTGGAACAGGGGGACGCCCCGCTGGAAGAGGCCCTCACGCTGTTTGAGGAGGGAACCGCTCTGATGAAGAAATGCTCCGGCATGCTGGACAAGGCGGAGCAGAAGGTCAGCAAGCTGCTGGCCGGGCCTGACGGCGGCCCGGTCAAGCAGCCCTTTGACGGGGAGGGACGGGAATGACCCATCAGCAGCGGCTGGACGGACACCGGGCACAGATCGAAACCTGGCTGAACGAGTGCTTTCAGGAGCGGGAACCAAGGGGCGATCTGTACGACGCGATGTATTACAGCCTTTTGGCGGGGGGCAAACGGATCCGGCCTGTGCTGGTGCTGGAGACCTGCCGGATGTGCGGCGGCGACCCGGCGGCCGCGCTGCCTTTTGCGGGCGCCGTCGAGATGATCCACACCTACTCTCTGATCCATGACGATCTGCCCTGCATGGACGATGACGATCTGCGCCGGGGCCGTCCCACCAACCATAAGGTATACGGCGAGGCCACGGCGGTGCTGGCGGGCGACGGCTTGCTCACGGCTGCTTTTGAGACCATGCTGGAGCTGCCGCCGGAGCTGCCGCCGGAGCGTGCGCTCGCGGCGGCAGGCCTACTGGCCCGTGCGGCCGGCGGCAGAGGCATGGTGGGCGGGCAGGTGCTGGATATGGCGGGGGAGGGACACTCGCTCAGCCTGGCCGAGGTAGAAGAACTGCAGCGGCTCAAGACCGGCGCGCTCATTGCCGCGGCGGCGGAAATGGGCTGTATCGTGGCCGGCGGCACACAGGAGCAGCGTCAGGCCGTGCGGCATTATGCGGAGCGTCTGGGTCTGGCCTTCCAGGTCCGGGACGATATTCTGGATGTAGTGGGAGACGAGGCTACCCTCGGAAAGCCCATCGGTTCCGACGCCAGAAGTGAAAAAACGACGTTTGTGACCCTCAAGGGCCTGGATGCCTGCCGGACGCTGGTAAAGCGCCTGACCGGCGAGGCGATAGAGGCTCTTGCCCCCTTCGGCGGCGAGGGCGGCGCCCTGTGCTGGCTGGCGGAACAGCTGGCCGGACGGGAGAAATGAGGGAAGGGGCAGTCGGATGTTAAAAAACGCAGTGGACTTTTTAACCGGCAATCTGATTTTGAATCTGGCGATTTTGGCCTGGGCGCTGGCGCAGGTGATCAAGTTTGTGATTACTCTGATCACCAAGCATAAGCTTGATTTTCGCAATATCCTCTCCAGCGGCGGCATGCCCAGCTCCCATTCCGCCTTTGTATGCGCCTGCGCTTCAGCGATGGGCGCTATGTATGGCTGGACGTCTCCCACCTTTACGCTGGCGGCGGTGGTGGCCATCGTGGTCATGTACGATGCGGCCAACGTACGCAAGGCGGCGGGGGAACAGGCCAAAATTCTCAATTATATTATGGAACACTGGACGGAGATGAAGCCCGCCCTCTTTGGCAAGGAGCTTAAGGAGCTGCTCGGCCATACCCCGTTCCAGGTGCTCATGGGCGGCCTGCTGGGGATCGGCGTGGGGCTGCTGGGCGCCTGGTGGTTTGCATGAAACAGGCCAAGGAAGGCCTGGAGGTGATACCATTCTTAGCTTGGATACATTGACAAACGACCTCAGCGGCCTGAACGACAGCGAAGCGGCGCAGGTCTGCGCCCTGCTGCGGGCGCGGCTGATCGATACGGTCTCCCGTACCGGCGGACACCTTGCCTCCAGTCTGGGGGCGGTGGAACTCATCGTGGCCATTCACCGGGTATTCGATACCGGGCGGGACCGGCTGGTCTTTGATGTGGGACATCAGTGCTATGCGCACAAGATTCTGACCGGACGCAACGACGCGATGGAAACGCTGCGCACCTTTGGCGGGATCGCCGGGTTTCCCAAACCGGCGGAAAGCGTCTGCGACGCTTTTGTAGCGGGGCATGCCTCCAACTCCGTATCCGTGGCGGTTGGAATGGCAAGGGCAAGGACCTTACAGAAGCAGGACTATCATGTTTTGGCGTTGATTGGGGACGGAGCGCTGTCCGGCGGCCTGGCTTACGAGGGATTGTCTGACGCAGGCGACAGCGGCGAGCCGCTGATCGTCATACTCAACGACAACGGCATGTCAATCACCAAAAGCGTGGGCGGTGTGGCAGACCACCTGGCACGCCAGCGCCTCAAGCCCCAATATCTGCAATTCAAAAAGGGCTATCGCAAGGTCATGAGCGTGCTGCCGTTGGGCGGACACATTTATAATGTGACACACAAAATCAAAACAGCGGTCAAAGAGACGCTGCTTCCGTGCAGCCTCTTTGAAGATATGGGCTTTACCTATCTGGGTCCGGTGGATGGTCATGACGTGAAGGGATTGACCCGGCTGCTGGGCTACGCCAAGGAATTAAAAAGCCCTGTTCTGCTCCACGTCAGAACTGTAAAGGGAAAGGGCTATCCACCAGCGGAGCGCAATCCGGACCGCTTTCACGGCGTGGGCCGGTTCTGCGTGGGGAACGGGGAGCCGGTACAGCCGCCGAAGCCGAACTTTTCCGCAGTGTTTGGGCAGACCATGTGCGCACTGGCCCAGCAGGATGAACGGTTGGTCGCCATTACTGCGGCCATGCAGGGAGGTACCGGTCTGGACGAATTTGCCCGGCGCTTTCCCCAGCGCTTTTTCGATGTGAGCATAGCGGAGGGCCATGCCGTAACGATGGCGGCCGGTATGGCAAAGCAGGGGATACGTCCGGTCTTTGCCGTATATTCCTCCTTTTTGCAGCGCGCCTATGACATGCTGATCCATGACGTGGCCCTCCAGCAGCTCCACGTGGTGCTGGCGGTGGACCGGGCCGGTCTGGTGGGGGAAGACGGAGAGACCCATCACGGGGTATTCGATCCGGCCTTTCTGGACACGGTACCCGGCATGACCGTTTTGTGCCCCAGCAGCTTTGCGGAACTGCGCTCCATGCTCTCCTATGCCGTCTATCAGGTCAATGGCCCTGTAGCGGTGCGCTATCCGCGCGGCGGGGAAGGGACGTATACCGCCGATTCTGCGCCCGCGCCCGCGTGCATCCTGCGGCGGGGGAGCGACATCACATTGGCCGGCTACGGGAGCATGATCGATCCGCTGCTGGACTGTGCCCGGCGGCTGGAGCGCTATGGCGTTCAGGCTGAAGTCGTAAAGTTAAATTGCATTACACCCATAGCGTCGGATATTCTGTTGGAATCTCTGCGCAGGACCGGACGGCTTCTGGCAGCGGAGGACAGCGCTCCCTCCAACAGCGTGGGGAACCGGCTGGCCGCCGCCGCCGCACGCGCCGGTATTCCGCTCAAAGGACTGGCTCTGGCGGATACCGGGCCGGGGTTTGTGACGCATGGGACCGTACAGCAGCTGCGGCATTATTGCGGCCTGGACGGTGAGAGTCTGTGCAGAAAGGCGTTGGAGGTCTGCGGACATGGCAACGGTTAAAAAGCGGCTGGATCTGCTGCTGGTGGAACGGGGACTGGCGGAAAGCCGCCAGCGGGCCCAGGCGGTGATCATGAGCGGTCAGGTCTATGTGAAGGACCGGAAGGTAGAGAAGGCAGGCGCCCCGGTCGAAGAAAACGCGCCGATCGAGGTGCGTGGACAGACCCTTCCCTATGTGAGCCGCGGCGGGCTCAAGCTGGAAAAGGCGCTGAAGGTATTTACCGGCATTGATTTGACAGGAGCCCATGCGATTGACGCAGGCGCTTCCACCGGCGGTTTTACCGACTGTATGCTTCAGAACGGTGCGGAGAAGGTGTACGCTGTGGACGTGGGCTACGGTCAGTTGGCGTGGAGCCTGCGCAGCGACCCAAGGGTCGTGTGTATGGAACGGACCAATGTACGCTACCTCACGGCGGAACAGATTTCAGAGTCCCTGGACTTTGGCACCGTGGACGTGTCCTTCATCTCTCTGCGCCTGATCCTGCCCGCCCTGCGCGGCATCCTGAAAGAGGATGGGCAAGTGGTATGCCTTGTCAAGCCGCAGTTTGAAGCGGGCCGTGAGAAGGTGGGGAAAAAGGGGGTGGTTCGGGACCCGGCAGTCCACCTGGAGGTGCTGGAGCAATTCCTGCGCAACGCGGCGGAAGCGGACTTTTCTGTAAAGGAAATAAGCTTTTCGCCCATCCGCGGGCCGGAGGGAAATATCGAATATCTGGGACATCTGACCGCCGGAGCCGGAACGCCGTGGAACGGAGACCTGAAGGCCTTGGTGGAAGCCTCTCACGACGCGCTGGAGGGAGAGAGAGCATGAAAGTGGTACTCAGCCCCAACCCCTACCGGGATCGTGGGATCAAGGCGGCCCAATCCGCCGAGCGCATTTTGAAAAACGCCGGGGTGGAGACCGCCATGTGTCTGCCGTTTCAAGTGGAGGGCACCAATGTGGAGCTGCCCAGACACATCCGCTTTCTGGACACCCAGCAGGAATTGAAGGACGCGGACATGCTCATCTGCTTTGGCGGGGATGGAACCATCCTCCACGCGGCCAAGGACGCCAATGCCTGCGGCGTGCCCATCCTGGGGGTCAATTTGGGCAGTGTGGGCTTTATGGCGGAACTGGAGCAGAGCGAGCTTTCCCATCTCTCCAAAATTGCTGCCGGCCGGTATACCGTGGAGTCCCGCATGATGCTGGATGTGACGGTCCGCCGGGAAGGTAAAAGCGTTTACACCGATATTGCGCTCAACGACGCGGCTCTGACCAAGGGCGCGGTGGCCCGCATGGTGGATCTTGAGGTCTGCGCCGACCAGATGCGGATCTTCAGCTTTTCCTCCGACGGCGTCATCGTCAGCACGCCGACCGGCTCCACCGCCTATTCCATGTCGGCCGGCGGTCCCATCGTCGAACCGACGGCGGAAAATATCATTATTACTCCGATCTGCCCCCACGCGCTGTCCGCCCGTTCCTTTGTGCTGGGAAAGGAGCGGACGGTCTCCGTCAAAATGGGACGTGCCGCCCGGAAGACGACCTATCTCTCCGTGGATGGCGGAAAGGCGTTCAAACTCAACGGCGGGGATGTGGTGGAATTGAAGATGTCCGCCTCCAAAACCCATCTGGTTCGGCTGACGAACCGGTCCTTTTATGATATTTTGAACCAAAAGTTGGGAGGAGCGTAACCATGAAGTCAAAACGGCAGCAGGAGATCTTACGTATCATTGAGGAGCGGGATGTGGAGACCCAGGATCAATTGCTCTCGGAGCTGAAGGCGCGTGGGGTCCAATCCACCCAGGCCACGATTTCCCGGGACATCAAGGAACTGCATCTGGTCAAGGAATTGACGGGGTACGGCACGTACAAATACGCCGTATCGGAGCGCAAGACCTCCCTGAACTTTGCCGGGAGGCTGCGCACGATTTTTAAGGAGGGGGTCATTTCCTTCGATCTGGCGCAGAATATCGTGGTATTGAAAACCATGCCCGGCCTGGCCTCCGCCGCCTGCTCCGCCATCGACGGGATGGAGATCCAGAATCTGGTCGGCAGCCTGGCCGGAGACGACACCGCTATTCTGATCCTGCGCACCAATGAGGATGCGGCGGAATTCTGCAACGAAATCCATAAGATGCTGAAATAAGCCCGGAGAGGGACGCTGCCACGCCCGGCGCCGGATCCGGGGCGGCGGAACGTCTGTAAGACTGGTGGTGAGACGATGCTTTCTTTGCTCCATATCGAAAATATTGCGGTGATCGAATCGGCGGATATCCAGTTTGACCGGGGCTTCAACGCGCTGACCGGCGAGACCGGCGCGGGCAAGTCCATCGTGGTGGACGCCATCGGAGCGGTCATGGGCGAGCGTACCAGCCGCGACCTGATCCGCACCGGGGCCAGGTCTGCGTTGGTGAACGCGGTGTTTCAGGGCTTGCCGGAACTGCCTTGGTTTCGGGAAAACGGCATGGGGCCGGATGAGGACGGAACGCTTCTGCTTCAGCGTGAGATCCAAAGCGATGGGAAGAATGTCTGTCGTCTGAACGGTCGGCTGATCACGGTATCCCAGCTTCGGGCGCTGGGACGGCAGCTGTTGAACATCCATGGCCAGCACGACGGGCAGCAGCTTTTGGATGAGAGCTGCCACCTGGGCTACCTGGACCGCTTCGGCGGTACCCAGGCGCTTTGCGCGGCCTATCAGGCGGCCTTTGACCGGTTCCAGGCCATACGGCATGAAATGGCCGCGCTGGAGATGGACGAGGCGGAAAAGGCCCGGCGGATCGACAGCCTGAGTTTTCAGATCAGCGAGCTGGAGCGGGCCGGTCTGAAACCGGGCGAGGATGAGGCGCTGAGCGAACGGCGTGTGTTGCTGCGCAATGCGGGCCGGCTCATCGAGGCGGTGGAGATCGCCCACGCGGCTCTGTCCGGCAGCGACGAACTGGAGGGCGCCGCGGCTCTGATCGCACAGGCGGAGGGGGCGCTGCGCGCCGCCGGGCGCATGAGCGCTCCAGTGGCCGAATTGGCTCAGCGGCTGTCGGGGCTGCGCTCCGATGCCGACGATCTGGCCGAGCAGGTCCGAGAGCTGCGTTGCGGCTTTGAGTTCGAGCCTGGTGAATTGGATGAGATCGAGGGCAGGCTGGACGTGATCTACCGTTTGAAAAAGAAATACGGCGACACGGTGGAGGAGATGCTGGCCTATCTGGACCGCTGCCGGAAGGAGCTGGATGAGATCCAGTTTTCCAGCGACACGCTGGCGCGGCTGGAGAAGAAACGGGACAAGGCGCTGGAAGAGACGCGTGAGAGCGCCAAACGGCTCTCCGATGCGCGGCGTCAGGCGGGCGAAACGCTCCAGAAGCGCATCCAGTCCGAGCTGGCCCAGCTGGACATGCCCAAGGTGCGTTTTCAGGCGGAATTCCGGGAGAAGGGCGGAGAGTACGGTCTGGATGAGACGGGGATGGATGAGGTGCAGTTCCTCCTGTCCGCCAACGTGGGAGAGGATCTGAAGCCGATCCAGAAGATCGCCTCCGGCGGCGAGCTGGCCCGCATCATGCTGGCCCTGAAAAACGTGCTGGCGGAAAACGACGACGTGGGCACCCTGGTCTTTGATGAGGTGGACACCGGCGTGTCCGGCCGTGCGGCCCAGAAGGTGGCGGAAAAACTGGCCGATGTGGCCGGGCGCAAGCAGGTGCTCTGCGTGACCCATTTGCCCCAGCTGGCGGCGATGGCGGATGTACATTTTTCAGTGGAAAAAGGAGAGCGCAAGGGGCGGACCTTTACGCAGGTGGAGGTTTTGGACCGGGAGCGACGCAAGGCGGAGCTGGCCCGGCTGACCGCCGGAGCGCAGATCACCCCCGCGGCGCTGGAGAGCGCGGGGGAACTGCTGGACGCGGCGCAGCGCTATAAAAAAGAAAGTCGTTGACAAACAAAACGGGTTATACTATAATGCAAGGCAATATCAAACTGCGATGACAGGGAAGAGTACCAGGAAGGCGCCTGCCCAGAGAACCCCCGAAATGGTGCGAGGGGGAGAGGGGCCGCCTGGGAATACGCCTTGGAGCAGCCGCCGGAACGGTTTTGACCTAGTAGGGCTGTGTCGGGTGCGCCCGTTACCGCGTCTGGGGTGTGACTGCACCCGATGAGGCCGTTGTCTGCGAGGAGACGGCGAACCAGAGGTGGTACCGCGTCTTTACGCCCTCTGTCCGAACGGACAGGGGGCGTTTTTTGATCGGAAAGGGTGTGGACTTGGGTGAAACGGGAGATCTGCCTGCGCTGCGGCGGAGCGATGGGCTGGGTCGGACAGGAAACGCTGCAAAAAGGGAAAGCCAGCTGGCTGTTCGGCAATTTGGACCATCTCTTGTCCGGCGCGTTGACCGTAGACCTCTATTGTTGCAGTTCGTGCAGGAGGCTGGAATTTTACGCCGTGGAATTACCCGGGGATGCGGGCAGCGGTATCGCGCAGGTCCCTTGTCCCGCCTGCGGACAGTCCCACGACCTGGACGACCCGAAGTGTCCCCACTGCGGAAAGAGGCTGCTGGAATGAAAAGGACGCTGTGCATACGACCGCTCTGCCGGGCGGATTACGGACGCTGCAAAGAGCTGATGGCCCAGGTCCACGCGCTCCATGTCCAGAATCGGCCCGATCTGTTCCGGGCGGCATCCCCGGAGACGCTTGCGGCATACTATCGGGACGAGTTGGCGGAAGGGGAGCGGTTGTCTGCGGTAGCAGAGCGGGATGGGGTTCCAGTGGGGGCCTGTCTGGTCAGCGTCAAGACGCAGGCGAAAGGGCAGACGATCCTGGCGGGGCGTAGCATCGCCTGTGTGGAAGCCTTGTGTGTGGCGCAGTCCTGTCGGGGACAGGGGATCGGGACATCGCTGATGCGCTGGGTAGCGGAGCGGGCGGCGGCGCTTGGGCTGGACAGCGTGGAGTTATCGGTCTACGCCTTCAACAATTCCGTCCGGTCGCTGTATGAGGGACTGGGGTTTCAGGTGAAGAGCTATCACATGGAATATTTGCGGAACATCAAACGAGAGGAAAGAAATGAACATGACTTGTTATGAAGAACTCAAGGCCCGGGGGCTGATTGCCCAAGTCACCAATGAGGAAGAGATCTCTAAAATGATCAATGCGGGCAAGGCGGTATTCTATATCGGCTTCGATCCCACTGCGGATTCCCTTCACGTAGGCCACTTCATGGCCCTGTGCCTGATGAAGCGGCTGCAGATGGCGGGCAACCGGCCCATCGCCCTGATCGGCGGCGGTACCGGAATGATTGGAGACCCCTCCGGCCGAAGCGATATGCGCACCATGATGACGCCCGAGACCATCCAGCACAACTGCGATTGCTTCAAAAAGCAGATGGAGCGCTTTATCGAATTCGGCGAGGGGAAGGCCAGGATGCTCAACAATGCGGATTGGCTGCTGAAGCTGAACTACGTGGAATTGCTGCGGGAGGTGGGCGCCTGCTTCTCCGTCAACAACATGCTGCGGGCCGAGTGCTACAAGCAGCGCATGGAAAAGGGCCTGAGCTTTCTGGAATTCAACTATATGATCATGCAGTCCTACGACTTTTACCACATGTTCCAGCACTACGGATGCAATATGCAGTTCGGCGGAGACGATCAGTGGTCCAACATGCTGGGCGGTACCGAGCTGATCCGCCGCAAGCTGGGGAAGGACGCCCACGCCATGACCATCACGCTGCTGCTCAATTCCGAGGGCAAGAAGATGGGCAAGACCCAGTCCGGGGCCGTATGGCTGGACCCCAATAAGACCGCTCCGTATGAGTTCTATCAATACTGGCGCAACGTCGGCGATGCCGATGTGCTCAAGTGTTTGCGCATGCTCACCTTCCTGCCGCTGGAGCAGATCGACGAGATGGATCATTGGGAGGGGGCCCAGCTCAACACTGCCAAAGAGATCCTGGCCTTTGAGCTGACCAAACTGGTCCATGGGGAGGAGGAGGCCGGGAAGGCCCAGCAGGCTGCCCGCGCCCTCTTTGCCCAGGGCGGAGATAAGTCCAATGTGCCCGCCACCGGACTCGCCTCCGACGACTTGACCGACGGAAAAATCGCGCTGCTGGATTTGATGGTCAAGTGCGGCCTGACGCCCTCCCGCTCGGAAGCCCGCCGCCTGGTGCAGCAGGGCGGCGTGGAGGTGGACGGCGTCAAGATCACCGATATTGCAGCCGCGCTCACGGAGCAGCAGCTCTCCGGCGAGGGCGTGATGCTCAAAAAGGGCAAGAAGGTATTCCACCGGGTAAGCCTGATTTGAAAAACAGACGGTAAAACAGAACAGCGGCGGGGTCTGTTTCTTGTATCAGGACGGGTCCCGCCGCTGTTTTTTCGAAAAAAACAAAAGAACCTTAAAAAATAGTTTATCGGTCCAACCGTTGGGTATGGTAAGATTAAGGCATTACCGCATCATTCAGCGCGTGTGGATTGGCGCAAAAATTTGTGCCGCCAAAAGGCGCAAAACCGCAGGAATACTTTGTGTATTGCAAGGTTTTGCAACGCATTTGTGGGACAAATTGGCCGCCAAGACGCGCGTGGGGAATTGTGCGGTGATGCCTTAAGAAAAGAACGGAAAGAAGCGCGGATTTCATGACCATATTCCAATCAGACTGCGGCAGGACCGTTTCCGGTTGCGCAATACCGGCGGCCGTGCTATGATACGGAATAAGGGGAAACCGTTCTGCGGCTGATTCGTGCGGCCCTGCCGCAGCAAGACGCACGACCGGATCGACCGTACTGTGATCCATAACCGTAGCAACCGAAGGGGGACAGGATGCGTGCCGGATAAGGAAAACAAGGACAAACGAAAATGGTATATTTTGGATGGGAGATCCATTTCACTGCTGCTGGTCCTGCTGATTGCGATTTTGTTCTATGTGGCGCTGACCCATTTCGACGTGATCCAGACCCGGCTGAGCCTGTTTATGGGGGTGGTATCGCCTTTCATCGCCGGGTTTGCCATTGCCTATCTGCTCAATACGCCCATGTGCTTTTTTGAACGGAAGGTTTACCGCAAATTAAGGTTTAAGCGCGGATTATCCATCCTGACCGTCTATCTGCTGGCCCTGGCCCTGGTGGTGATTCTGCTGCAGATGATTTTGCCGCAGGTGGTCCAGAGCATCATGGATCTGGCCACGAACATGCAGTACTACCTGAACGGACTGGAACGTTTGGTCCAGCAGGTGACGGAGCAGTTCCAGCTGGAAGGGGCCGGGATCGAGGAAAGCCTGGAATTTATCAAAAACTTGACCAGCAAGCTGACGGAAACAGTGGCCAGCTCCCTGCCGCAGCTGCTGGATTTCGGGATGGCGGTGGGCAGCGGCATCATCTCCGGCATCACTGCGGTCATTTCCTCCATCTATATGCTGGCTGGAAAGGGGCGGCTGGTGCCTCAGCTGAAAAAAATGCTCTATGCTGTCGTTCCAAAGCGGAGGGCCGACAAATTTCTGCAGATCTGCAGCCACGCCAACAAGGTGTTCGTGGGTTTCATCAACGGCAAGCTGATCGACTCCGCCATTATCGGCGTATTGTGCTTCCTCCTGTGCCTGATCCTGCGTATCCCGTACCCCATGCTGATCAGCGTTGTGATCGGGGTGACCAACATCATTCCCTTTTTTGGCCCCATCCTGGGTGCGATCCCCTGCCTGATGATCCTGGTCATTGTGGATCCCTGGGCGGCGCTGCGTTTCCTGGTTCTGGTCATCGCCCTGCAGCAGTTCGACGGGAACATCCTGGGGCCGAAGATTCTGGGCGACAGCACGGGCCTGTCCGCCATCTGGGTCCTGGTGGCCATCGTGGTAGGCGGCGGACTGTTCGGGTTCCCGGGTATGGTGCTGGGCGTGCCTACGTTCGCGGTGCTCTACGCTCTGGTGCGGGAGTGGGTGAACCACCGCCTGGACGCCAAGGGGATCGATGGAAACGGGGCGCCCCGCACAAAGCCGGCAGAACCAACCGAAGAAGAATAGAACGCTGTCCCCCCGGCCGCGCCGGGGGAACTTTTTTCCGTCAGGCGTTGGAAACGCGGCGGATCTTCGTCTATACTAAGAAGAGAGAAAGCCTATTCTGCGGAGGGCTATGCGCTGTGACAAATATTCAGCTGTTCCGCGCCATTGGCGGCGTGGATGACGCGCTTTTGGAGCGCAGCGAACGGACCGTGGGAAATCGGCGGATCCAGATGCGATGGGCGCCGCCGCAAACCTGAAAAAGAGCGAGCTGAGCTTCCGCGGTGAGCGGGCCTGCCGTGCCATTGCGGAGATTCGGGCGGAGCGGGTCTACCGGGGGTGGCAGCCGGTATGCCTTTGGGGCGGGGGACGGCGGCCTGATTTTACGCGCCGGGCCTACGCGGGTATTGCGGATGCGGATACGCTGGAAGCGGTCGGCGCCCATATCGGGCGTAGGATCTCATAGAACGGCATGCCCTGCAATTCCTCCGGCCGAGTGTGGGAGAGGAAGCATATTTCATGGCTTATCCCCATACCTATGTAGAGAAAACGACCGGCTCGTGGGGCCGAAGGAGGAATTGCAAGTGGAACAGCGCAAGATCTACGAGGATATCGCCCTGCGTACCGAGGGAGATATCTATATCGGCGTGGTGGGGCCGGTGCGGACGGGGAAGTCGACCTTTATCAAACGCTTCATGGAGACCATGGTCATTCCGAACATCGATAACGTCTACCGGAGAGAGCGCTCCCGCGACGAGCTGCCCCAGAGCGGTTCCGGCCGCACCATCATGACTGCGGAACCCAAATTTGTCCCCGAGGAAGCTGTGGAAGTCACGCTGGAGAACGGGGCCGCCTTTTCGGTGCGGCTCATCGACTGTGTAGGTTACATGGTGCCCGGCGCCGTAGGCTCTCTGGAGGACGGAAGCCCGCGCATGGTCACCACCCCCTGGTTCGATTACGAAATTCCCATGACCGAAGCCGCCGAAATCGGGACCCGCAAGGTCATTGCGGAGCACTCTACCATCGGTATCGTGGTGACCACTGACGGGAC
The DNA here is from genome assembly GCF_024462255.1 of Flavonifractor sp. DFI.6.63. Lineage (NCBI taxonomy): Bacteria > Bacillati > Bacillota > Clostridia > Eubacteriales > Oscillospiraceae > Flavonifractor > Flavonifractor sp. DFI.6.63. The sequence continues at coordinate 99,498 of NZ_JANGBE010000011.1, forward strand.
CATCACCGATATCCCGCGGGAGGATTATCTGGAGGCGGAGGAGCGGGTCATTACCGAGCTCAAGGAGCTGGGAAAGCCTTTTTTGGTGGTACTGAATTCCGCCTACCCAAACTCGGACCGGGTCCAATCCATCCGGGCCGATCTTATTTCACGGTATGACGTCACCTGTGTGTGCGCCGATTGTCTGGAGCTGGATGAGCGGGCGGTCACCGACATCATCAAGGGTGTGCTCTATGAGTTCCCGGTCAAGGAGCTGGATCTGTTTCTGCCCCCCTGGGTGGACGCGCTGCCCTACGACCATCCCATCAAGAGCGGACTGTACGCCGCCATCCGGGAGGGCTGCGGCGGCATGCACCGCATCCGCGATGTGGAAGGCGCGGTCGCCGCCATCGGGGCGTGCGATACGGTCAGCAGCGCCCGCATCACGTCCATCAGTCTGGGAACCGGTCTGGCCGCAGCCCAGATGGATCTGCCGCGGAGCCTGTTCTACGAGACCTTGTCCCAGCAGTCCGGCTTTGCCGTCCACGACGATGGGGATCTGCTGGGACTTTTGTCGGAGCTCTCCCATGTCAAATGGGAATACGACAAAGTTGCGGGAGCCCTGGAGGAGGTCAGGCGCACCGGCTACGGCATCGTAGTGCCCGGCACCGATGAGCTGGTGTTGGAAGAGCCGGAGATCGTCCGCCAGGGCGGACGATACGGCGTACGCCTGAAGGCATCCGCACCTTCCATCCATATGATCCGGGCGGATATCGAGACTGAGGTGTCGCCCATCGTGGGCAACGAGAAGCAATCCGAAGAGATGGTCAACTTCCTGCTGCAGGAATTTGAGGGGGACACCAAGGCCATCTGGCAGTCCAATATTTTCGGAAAGTCCTTCCATGAACTGGTGAGCGAGGACCTGAACACCAAGCTCAAGCGCATGCCGGACGATGCCCGGGGCAAGCTTCAGGAGACCCTGCAGCGTATTATCAACGAGGGCTCCGGCGGACTGATCTGTATTATCCTGTAACGAGACGGCAGCGCAGGATTGAACCGCCCCCAGTCAAGTAGACAGGTGAAAAAAGAAAAATTACGCCACGAGGGTCTGGTTCCTGTAAGCAAGGGGAGCCAGGCCCTTTAACTTAGCTTGAAGTCGCCTTGTATTGTAAAAGTCCATGTA
>NZ_JANGBE010000110.1:0-317 GCF_024462255.1 Flavonifractor sp. DFI.6.63
TATACAACTACTCAACATATACAGGTGACTATGACTATGTAAGAGACTATGGTCTTGATGTCCTAGTTGGTATCAGTAGATTCTGGGCTGATAGGGTCCACTACAACAAGAAAAAAGACGTCTATATGATCCATGGGGTTACAGGTCCAAATGAATATGAAAACAATATAAACAACAACTGGTACACAAATACTTTGGCAGCATGGACACTTGAATTTACTAGTTCAATGCTTAAAAAGTACGAAAATAGAAAAGAAGACCTAGCTGTGACAGCTGATGAGTTAGACAAGTGGAAAGACATCATAGACAAGATGTAC
>NZ_JANGBE010000111.1:0-316 GCF_024462255.1 Flavonifractor sp. DFI.6.63
GCTTGCAGTAGATAATATTAACTTGGAAATTAGGGACGGAGAGATATTTGGTCTTATAGGCCATAATGGTGCTGGTAAGTCTACTACCCTAAACAGTATGGTAGGAATTATCGACGATTTTGTAGGTACGATCACTATAAATAACCTAGATAGGAAGAAGGATAGTCTTGAACTCAAAAGGATAATAGGCTATGTGTCTGATTCTCCTGATAAATTTCTAAAGTTACGGGCCAAGACCCTATGGAACTTTATTGCTGATATTTATGGTGTCAGCAGTGAGGAGAGAAAGACGAGACTTGACTATATGCTTGAAAAG
>NZ_JANGBE010000112.1:0-315 GCF_024462255.1 Flavonifractor sp. DFI.6.63
CTAAAGTCCTCAAGATTTATCTTCTTAGTCTTATTTTTTAAATCTTCTATACTATAACTATTATTAGGTTCTTCTATACTAGTTCTTTCAAAATCAGAGTACTCTTTAAATATTTCGACATCTGACTTGTCCATAGAGACCCTTTCTTTGGCCTGTATTTTTACAACCTCAGGATCATTATTAAAGTCATCAATCAAGACCTTTTCTTCTTCACTTGAACTAGCCTTCCTCCTAAGCTCATTTAGGATTTCATCCAGGCTCATATTTTTAGTGTCTTGCATTGTGGATTGCTTTGACGCCCTTTTTTCTCTTTTT
>NZ_JANGBE010000113.1:0-313 GCF_024462255.1 Flavonifractor sp. DFI.6.63
TATTAGCGATGAAGAAATATCTGAGATCTTAGAAAATAATGATCCTAGTATGCTGGATGACATATTGTTAGGAGAATTGGCTAGGGTCTTGGATATAGATGTTCAAGAATTGATAGTTGAATAGTTAAAGTAAAAAAACCTAGTTGGGACTCAGTCCTGACTAGGTTTTTTGAGTATGACGGGCATGCCGTCAGTCTGTGGTGAAAGTCCACGTAGGGCGTAGTTGCCGACGAACCTCATAGCAACTTGCAAGGTTATCACCGTGAGGTGATGGCGAGAAGAAGCAATAGCAAAATCGTAGCCTGACGTACAG
>NZ_JANGBE010000114.1:0-309 GCF_024462255.1 Flavonifractor sp. DFI.6.63
GTGGGGCAACAAAAAGTACATGAATATGAAGCACCTGGAGGCTGCCGTTGAGGACGCCTCCATTGCTGGCTGACTTCATTCATTCCAGAGCCTGCAAACCAATTTGCGCAAAATCCTTGACACTACCTCTGTGGTCAACGCCCTGACCACATATTTCAATCAGGCGAAAACATCACGAAAAGCAGTCAAAACCTCCGGCAAAGCCGGAGGCTTGAGTAAGCCCTAGAAGGGCATGATACGGACGAAGCCCCTTAAGGGGCCCCGAAAGGTTTGCCGACCGCATTTCTTTCACGGGCTGCCCCTTAAGGG
>NZ_JANGBE010000115.1:0-308 GCF_024462255.1 Flavonifractor sp. DFI.6.63
GCCATGCCTCATGCCAAGACAAGTGCAGTAAACAGGCCATGTGTCCTATTTGCTAGGAAGAAAGATGGACTTGACTATGAAGCCTTGGATGGCCAACCATCAAGACTATTCTTTATGATAGCTGCAGAAGAGGGAGCCAACAATACTCATATAGAGACACTTGCTAATCTTTCTAGGCTACTCCTAAATCCAGATATAATAGAAGCATTGATCAATGCTAAGGATGAAGATGAGGTTCTAGCTATATTTGCCAAGGGTGAGTCAGAGGGTGAGGAAGCTAAAAAGGCTGATGATGCCCAGAAGGTGAT
>NZ_JANGBE010000116.1:0-303 GCF_024462255.1 Flavonifractor sp. DFI.6.63
CTCAACGCGGAGTATCTGTCCAGCTTTGATTACATGCTCAACGACGGCTTTCAGGCCGGGGCGCACGGCATGCAGACCGAATCGGTGGAGCGCAACAGCTTTGTGCTCTAATACCGCACCTACACGCTTGCTGTGACCACTTCGGCGGGGGAGACCTTTTATGTCCAGATGACCACCGACTCCACGGAGATCGATGCCTCTCTGGGCATGATCCTGCGGGTAGTGGTGCAGTGCACCCTGGCGGCGTTGCTGCTGGTACTGATAGTGGGGTGGTTTTTGAGCAAAACGCTGGTCCAGTGCGTG
>NZ_JANGBE010000117.1:0-302 GCF_024462255.1 Flavonifractor sp. DFI.6.63
GTATCTGCTTTGATTCTGCTATTGTTTCATTTACTTTTCTATATTCTCTGTACTTCATTACTATTGGTTCAAGCTCTGAATTTTCCTTCATCAGCTTCTGCCATGTTGGCTGGTCACTGATTATCTCAGGGTCTGCAACCTTCTCGCTCAGTTCCTTGTACTTGTCTTCAAGTACCATCAATTTATCAAGCATTTATATCCGCCTTTCTATAACTGAGATGGTTTATTTCGACCATCTTTTCTCTATTTTCTACACAAATTATCAATTTAATATTATAACATAGTTGACTGATTTTAACAAT
>NZ_JANGBE010000118.1:0-302 GCF_024462255.1 Flavonifractor sp. DFI.6.63
CCGGCCACGGCCCTATATACTTACGTTCAGGCGGGAAGGTATGCTGCTCTTCCGCACGAATCGTTCAAATTTGTAGTAGAGATGAGTGAATTGGCAAACATCGAGCAAACGAAGTCTTCGGACAAAAGCGGCCTGAAGTACTTCCTGGCGGCGCTGGGCCCCGGCTTCATCCTGGCGGCGACCTCCATCGGCCCCGGCTCCATCGTCTCCTCCACAAACGCAGGCGCCAACATCGGATATAACCTGTTCTGGTGGTTTATCGTGATGCTGGTCTTCCGGGCTGTCTTCTCCCTGGCAATGAA
>NZ_JANGBE010000119.1:0-301 GCF_024462255.1 Flavonifractor sp. DFI.6.63
GGGGTTATGATTCAGCAGGGGTTGCTGTAAACACTGGTAATGAGCTTGAAATAAGAAAGTTCCAGGGAAGGCTATCAGTCCTTGCAGATAGTCTAAAGGAAAACAACATAATAGGAAGTGCAGGTATAGGGCATACTAGATGGGCAACTCATGGTGAGCCTTCAGATGTAAACTCCCACCCTCATTTTAACAAGGACAAGACCCTAGCAGTAGTTCACAATGGTATAATAGAAAACTACCTAGAACTAAGATCTCAATTAGAAGCTGAGGGTGTTGTATTTGTATCTAAGACAGATACAGA